>CADEHD010000176.1 GCA_902827055.1 uncultured Chloroflexota bacterium
CTTTGCCAAACCAGTACAAGTACATCCTCGATGAGAGCGCGCTGCCGACGCGCTGGTACAACATCGTGGCGGACCTCAAGAACCCGCCGCCGCCCGCGCTCCACCCCGGGACCAGGCAGCCCCTCGGGCCGGCCGACCTGGCCCCGCTGTTTCCGATGGCGGTGATCCAGCAGGAAGTGTCGACGGAACGCTGGATCGACATCCCCGAGCCGGTGCTGGAGGTGTACCGCTCGTACCGGCCGTCGCCGCTGATCCGCGCGCACGGCCTCGAGCGGGCGCTGCAGACGCCGGCGCACATCTACTACAAGTACGAGGGCGTGAGCCCGGCCGGGTCGCACAAGGTGAACACGGCCGTCGCGCAGGCGTACTACAACCAGCAGGAGGGCGTGCGCCGGATCGCGACGGAGACGGGCGCGGGCCAGTGGGGCTCGGCGCTGTCGTACGCGTGCCAGATGTTCGGGATCGAACTCAAGGTGTACATGGTGCGTGTGTCGTTCGAGCAGAAGCCGTACCGCAAGGCGCTGATGAACCTCTACGGCGGCTCGGTGGTGCCGAGCCCGAGCCCGGACACCAACGCCGGGCGCACGATCCTGGCGGCCGACCCCGGCTCGACCGGGTCGCTGGGCATCGCGGTCTCGGAGGCTGTGGAGGACGCGGCGACGCACGAGGACACGAAGTACGCCCTGGGGTCCGTGCTCAACCATGTCCTGTTGCACCAGACGATCATCGGGCAGGAGGCGATCGCGCAGATGGAACTCGCGGGCGAGTACCCGGACGTGGTCATCGGCTGCGTGGGCGGCGGCTCGAACTACGGGGGGCTGGCGTTCCCGTTCATGCAGGAGCGCCTGACGGGGGGCCGCCAGATCCGCTTCGTGGCGGCCGAGCCGGCCTCGTGCCCCACGCTGACCAAGGGTGTGTACGCGTACGACTTCGGGGACACGGCGGAGCTGGCTCCGATGGTGAAGATGGCGACGCTGGGGCACTCATTCGTGCCGCCGTCGATCCACGCGGGCGGCCTCCGGTACCACGGGATGGCGCCGCTCATCAGCCAGCTCCACGACGAGGGGCACATCGAGGCGGTGGCGCACCAGCAGCTCGGGGTGTTCGAGGCGGCCGTGCAGTTCGCGCGCACGGAGGGGATCGTGCCGGCGCCGGAATCGGCGCACGCGATCCGCTCGGCGATCGACGAAGCCCTCGAGGCGCGCGAGCGTGGCGAGCGCCGCGTGATCCTGTTCAACCTCTCGGGCCACGGGTTCCTGGACCTCGGGGCCTACGAGCAGTACTTCAACGGCGAGCTTGAGGATTACGAGTATCCTGCGGACCGCATCGAGGCGGCGCTGGCGGGCGTCGCGCGGTAGAGGAGGGTTCGATGGCAGACGAATGGCAGCGTGACTGGCAGCAGACGATCGACGTCGTCGGGCAGGACTTCAGCGGCGGCATCCAGAGCACGGCGATCGATGAGATCGAGAAGAGCGCGGTGCGCCGCTTCCTGGAGGCGGTGGAGCTGGACTGCCCACTGCACTACGACGCGGAGGTGGCGCGGCAACACGGGTACCGCAACATCGTGGCGCCGGTGAGCGGGATCTCGCAGACGTGGATTGACTCGGCGCTGTGGCGGCCGGGCCTGGGGTCGCGCTATCCGAGCGCGCACCCGCATGTCGATGTGCCTCGCGAGCCGGTGGCGGCGGCGCCGACTCCGCCGACGCCGCACACGACCGTGGGCTTCGCGACGGACATCGAGATCGAGTACTTCGAGCCGCCGGTGGTGGGTGACCGCCTGACGGTGCGCGGGCGCAAGCTGATCTCGTGCACGCCTCGGGAGACGCGCGTGGGACGCGGGGCGTTCATGGTCTGGGAGCGCGAGGTGGTGAACCAGGACGGCCTGCGCGTCGCTCTCCTGCGCAACGGCGGCTACTCGTACCTTCCGTTCGAAAGCGACGCACCGGCCTCGACGGAGCGAGCGCCCAGGGCGATGCCCGCGCACAACCCGGACGAGGACGACCTGATCGCGATCCGCAACGTGACCCCCTCGGCGCCGGCGCCTGTCGACTGGTCGCGGCAGCGCTACTACGAGGACGTGCAGGTGGGCGACGAGATCGCGCCGCTCACGATGAACCTCACGATCGCGCGGCTGGTCATCGAGGCGGGCGGCAACCGCGACTTCAATCAGATCCACCACAACACGCCGGTCTCGAAGGCGACCGGGGCGCCGGAGATGTACGCGAACAACGTGTTCATCCAGTCGTGGTGGGAGCGGGCGGTCCGCGAGTACATCGGCCTGGGCGGGCGCTTCAAGAAGACGGGCCCGTTCCGGATGCGGGTGTTCAACACGGTGGGCGAGGCCGCGGTGACGACCGGCAAGGTCACGAAGAAGTGGCAGGAGGCCGGCGAGCACCTGGTGGAGATCGAGGTGCAGACCACCACCTCGGTGGGGGTGACGGTGGGGCCGGGCCCCGTGCTCGTCACGCTGCCCTCGAGGGGGTAGTCCCGCCTCGCGAGGGCGGGCCGCAGACGGAGGACGAGGGGCGCCGGGTGCGCCCCTCGTTTGCCTCGGAGGCGGGGCCTCGCGGTTCGGCGTCCCGGGCCGGTCAGACTCGCACGGCGGGGCGGCACCCGCGCTCCTGTCAGTCGCATGTCTCGAGAGCCACCCACCCTAGACGCTTCCTCACCTCGCATTGCTGACCCTGAGCGGCGAATCCGCCTGCTCGGCTCCGGTGGGCCCCGCGCCCCGCGGTGCTGCCGCCGGGCGGTGATGAGGAGCCGGCGACTTGGCGGCCACGATCCGATCCGCTGCGCGCGAGGCGGCGCGAACGCGGCCCAAGGCTGCACTGGGCCTCCGTGCGCACGTCGTGCCCCTGCTCTTCTGCTTCGCGATTGCGCTTGCCGTGCGGGTTCACGGCATTGGCTTCGGACTGCCGCATATCGGCTACTACTGGGACGAGCCGGTCGTCGTGAACCACGCCGTGCAGTTCGGCACCGGCGACCTCAACCCGCACTGGTTCATCTACCCGGCGTTCTTCATGTACCTCGCGGCGGCGGCGATCGGTGCGTACATCGCGCTGGCGCTGGCGTCCGGCGCGCTGTCCGGCGTGGACGCGGCGATGAGCGGGTACTTCCTCGATCCGACGCCGTACTACCTCGCGGCCCGCCTGGTGAGTGCGACCTTTGGGGCGGCGACCGTGGCGCTCGCGTATCTGCTCATCCGCCACTTCACGAGCAGGGGGCCGGCGATCGTGGGCGCGCTGCTCCTCGCGGCGTCCACGCTGCACGGGGCACAGTCACACATCGCGGTCACCGACGTGCCACTGACGTTCTTCTTCGTGGCAGCGGCGCTCCCGATCCTCGGCATCGTCGAGCGCGGGCGATATCGAGACTACGTGCTGGCGGGCGTGCTCGTGGGGCTTGGGTTCGCGACCAAGTACCTCGCGATCACGATGTGTGCCTCGATCGTGGCGTCCCATCTCGTGCGCTCGGAGCCGCGCTCGCTGCTGGCGGTGGCGCGATCGCTCTTCGCGCGGCCGCTCCTGGTGGCCGCGTTCGCCACGCTCACGGCCGCCGTCGTCGGGACGCCCTACACCTTCATCGAGTTCGCACAGACCCTCGACGCCCAGCGCCACCTGCGCGATATCTGGGTGGGCGGCCCGTGGTCGCGAGAGGTGGCGTACCTGATCCTGACGCCGGTGGCCGACCTCGGCGTCGCCGCGGCGGCGATGGCGGTGATCGGGTTGCTGCTCGCGCTGCGGCGCTGGTCCGCGCGAGGCCTGGTGCTCGCCTCGGTGCCGGGTGGGTATCTGCTCCTGATGATCGCCTTCCCTCGGGAAGAGGCGCGGCTCATGCTGCCGGTGACTCCGTTCGTCTGCCTCGCGGTGGCGCTGGCGCTGGACGCGATCCCGCGGCTGGCCAGTGCCCCCATGCGCCTCGCGAGCGCGGGGGTGCTCGCGGTGCTGATCGTCGCGCCGCCGCTCTTCGAGACGTTGCGCTGGAACGAGACCGTGGGGCGCGGCGTCGACACGCGCACGCAGGCGCTTGAGTGGATGCACGCAAACCGCGAACCGGGCACCCGGGTGTCCCTCCAGTCGGTGTTCGGGAAGACGTACCTCAACGTGCCGCTGCTCACCGATGCCGCCATCGAGGCGGTACGCGCGGACATCCCTGCCAGTGGACGGATGGGCCAGGTCCGCGAGCGGGTCACGGCCGCGCTCAACGAGCGGCCCGTGTACCGGGATGTGCCCTTCGAGTACGACCTCGCGCGGCTGCGTGCGAGCGGCGCGCAAGTGCTGATCACGAGCAGCGAGAACTGGCCGGACGCCCTTGAGGGGCGGCTGCCCGACGATGCGCCAGAGGCGCTGTTCCTGCGCGACCTGACCTCGCAGGCCACGGTGATCGCCGAGTTCAGCCCTCCAGCGGCGCTGGTGGGGACGCGGTGGTACCGGCCGGTGAACGTCTACCCCTACGTGCCGCCCAGGATCACGATCTACGAACTCCGGCCCTAGCCCGTCGCTCCCTCGAGGGCGGTCCGCCTCGCGGCTAGGTGTTGCCGAGGTTGATGACGTGGAGGCCGCACTCGCGTTTGGTGGCCTCTTCCCACCACCAGCGCCCCTCGCGCTCGTGCTCGCCGGGGTTGGTCGCCTTCGTGCAGGGTTCGCAGCCGATGGAGCGGAAGCCGACGTCGTGGAGGGCGTTGTAGGGGACCTCGTGCTCCCGGATGTACTGCCAGACCTTGTTCGCGGTGAAGTTCGCGAGGGGGTTGAACTTCACGAGCTCGATCTCGGGGGTCGAGAAGGCTGTGTCGATCTGCACGACTGGGATGTCCGCCCTCGTGCCGGGGCTCTGGTCCCGGCGCTGTCCGGTGACGTAGGCGAGCCGGCCA
>CADEHD010000177.1 GCA_902827055.1 uncultured Chloroflexota bacterium
TCGATGTCGTGAAATTCCTCCCAGCGCACGATGCGGTCGCCCTTGACGCGCCAGACATGGCGCATCGTGCCTTCGTACTCGAGGCCCGTCAGTTTGTGGCGGTAGTGAAAGCGGACCTGGGAATGGAAAGAGATGCCGTGCGACGTGATCTGAATTGGCTTGTAGGCGAGGAAGTCGAAATCATCGAGAATCAATTTCAGCCGCAGGCCGAACTCGTCGCGCCCCTGCTGAACGCCGAAGTAGGGCGCCACCTCGGGCGGAAGAAGGATGGCGAATGCCACGTCCTCACTGAAGCAGGACAATGTCGTATCGAGATCACGGGCGGCCCATGATGCGTAGGCGGCTTCCACGACCAATTTGTTGCTTGGCTGCATGGGCTTACTCCTCTACCACGAGAGGATGCTGACATTTCATGCCGGACCGGGGTTCCTTCGCGTGTCGCCATGGCGCGGGGTTAAGACCATGGGCGCCACCTTGCCGTAGCGCTAATATCATTGGCTTCCGGTCCGGATCAATACGGGGGACAGCATGCAGCGCACGATCGCCACTCTCATTCTTGCCGGCTGCGCCGGAGCGATGCCGACCCTCGCCAGCGGACAAACGTTGCAGGACCTGCCGTCGCGCAAACCAGGGCATTGGGAACTCCGAATGGTGACGACCAAGCCGGGCGGGACGCCCGACGTCGTGTCACAAGTGTGCATCGACGCGTCAACTGATCGTCAATTGATGGAATTCGGCCTGCGCGTGTCCAAGGACCTGTGCAAGCGCTACACAATGAAACGCGAGGGCAAGGCGCTGGTGATCGATGCCGAGTGCAAGTTCGGACCGATGAAAAGCGTCACGCGAACGACCATGTCCGGCGACTACCAGTCGAGCTATACCGTGAAGGTCGACGGGACGACGGTGGGCGGTTTTGCGGGATTGGGCGGCGGCAAGGAGCTACAGCCGACCTCCATGGTACAGACGGCGCGATGGACGGCAGCGCAGTGCGGCAACGGCATGAAGCCCGGCGACTTCACGATGCCGGGTGGGATCAAGGTCAACATCAAGCAGATGCAGGGTCTGCAGAAAATGCTGCCGCAGATTCTCGGAAAATAGCGGCTACTCCGGATGTTTATCCCAAAATGCCAGATGCGGGCTCGACCTGCTCTACGACCTGGCGTTCCGCGTGGCGGCGACACGCGGCGCGCATTGAGATGGCAATGATCCGGGCCCATCTCTTGGCTGGAATAGCCAAGGAGGCTCCCGCATGCAGCGCATGGATTTCACGAGCCAGGAGTATTTGTGCGATCCGGTGGCGGGGCTTGCAAAGTTGAGGGCTGCCGGCCCAGTCGTGCAAGTGCGTTTTCCCATTATCGGCAAGACGTGGATTACCACGACCCACGATCTGGCGGGTCGCGTGCTGAAGGACAGCGAGACGTTCACGATGCGCCGGAACGGCTCGGTTGCCGGTCTGCGCTGGTGGATGCCCGGGTGGATTCGCACGCTTGCGGTCAGCATGCTGACCATGGACGAGCCCGACCACACGCGGCTGCGCAGCATTGTCGACGAGGCCTTTCGCCGCCGCGCCATTCTCGACATGGAGCCGCGAATTTTCGCGATCGCCGACGAGCTTGCGGCCGGGTTGTTCATGGATGGACGTCCCGCCGATGTGGTCGAGCGCTTCGCGCGGAATCTGCCGCTCTCCGTCATTTGCGAGTGGCTCGGACTGCCCGCTGCCGACAGGTCGCGGTTCATTGCCTGGGCAAACGGCCTCTCGCGTCTGGACGGTATGCTTGGTTTTTTGCGCCTGCTCTCGAGCGTCGGGCCGATGAAGCGCTACCTGGAAGGACGTCTGCAGGCGGTGCGCGATACCGGCGGAGAAGGTTTGATCGCGGAACTGGTGCGCGTCGAGAAGGAAGGTGGACGCATCAGCGGCCAGGAGATGGTGGCGATGGTGTTCCTGCTGCTGGGTGCGGGCTCGGAGACAACCACGCACCTGATCAGCGGATCGGTGTACGAGCTGACGCGGGCGCCCGAGCTGCGCGACTGGCTCAAGGAGGACTGGAGCCGGGTAAATCTGGCAGTCGAGGAATTCCTGCGCTTTGTGTCGCCGGTGCAGTTCACGAAACCTCGTTTCGTGAAGCGGGACATCGAGCTCGAAGGCGTGCGCCTCAAGGAAGGCGACAAGATCATGGTGATGCTGGGGGCGGCCAACATGGATCCGGATGCCCACGAGCATGCAGAGACACTCGACCTGCAAAGGAAGCCTAACCGTCACCTATCGTTCGGCACTGGAATTCATTTTTGCCTCGGGCACCAGCTCGCGCGCATCGAGGTGAGCGACACGGGCCCCGGTATCCCCCCGGAGGAACGCGCGCGCATCTTCGAGCCGTTCTACCGCGTCCGCCACGCTGGCACCTCGGTGCCCGGCTCCGGGCTGGGGCTGGCGATCGCCTCGCGTGACGTCGAGTCGCTGCACGGCACGATCTGGGTCGAGGAGGGGGAGGCCCTCGCGGATGCGCCTCCGGGCGCGCGCTTCTGCGTCGACCTCCCGCTCGCCACCACCGAGCAGCTCGCGGCCGCTCCGGCCCCGCAGGCCCTCCAGGAGGCCGTGGACGACGCCACGGGGGCGCCCGGGGCAACCCAGTTGCACCTCGAGCTCCAGCAGCGCGAGGACGCCTGAGGGGCGCTGGCACCACGGTGCCAGCGCGGCGGATTGCCGCAGCGGGCTCTACCCTGAGGCGATGCAGCTCTCGCAGCTCACGCTCACCCACGTCCGCTCCTTCGAGCGGCTCGAGATGGACTTCGGTCCGGGTGTGCACGTCATCTACGGCGAGAACGGGAGCGGAAAGACGAACCTCCTCGAGGCGATCGCCCTGTTGTCGACCGCGCGCCGCGCGCGCGCGGGTCGCGACGGCGAACTCATCTCCTGGCGCGCGCTCGCCGAGGACCCCCTCCCTGCGGCCCAGCTCGGCGCGACCGTCGACTCGGCCACGGGGCGCACGACGCTCGACATCACCGTGATGGCGCGAGCGCTGCGTAACTCCGAGGCGCCGGAGTCCACCGACCCACCCACGGCGACTCGGCGGTTCCGCGTCAACGGGGTCGCCCGCCGCGCGTCCGACCTGATCGGACGGCTGCGCACGGTGCTGTTCTCCGCGGACGACGTGGGCCTCGTCGAGGGCGCTCCCGCAGCACGCCGCCGATTCCTCGATGTCACGATCTCCCAGCTCGAGCCGCTCTACGTGCGCGCGCTGCAGCGCTATGGCCGCGTGCTCGCGCAGCGCAACAGCCTGCTCAAGCGGCTCCAGGAGCGACGCGGCGACGCGGGAGAGCTCGACTTCTGGGACCAGGAGGCGGCCGCCGCCGGGGCGGTCCTCATCCGGTCGCGCGCCGAGCTGCTCGAGCGTCTCGATGGGCTGGCGACCGTGAGCCACCGCGAGCTCTCGACGCGGGCGGGTGCACTGCGGATCCATTACGCCCCGGCCCTGCCCGATGACCTGCGCGACGGCCTCTGCGAGCCCGGGCTCGACTCGCGTCTGGTCGCCATGCTGCGCGCGACGCGCGCGAACGACATCCGGCGCGCGATGACCCTCCACGGCCCCCATCGCGATGACGTGGCGATGCTCCTCGATGGCCACGCGGCGGGCGCGTTCGCCTCGCGCGGCGAACAGCGCACCCTGGCGCTCGCGCTCCGGCTGGGGGAGGTCGCGCTCTCCCGCGAGCGCACCGGCGACGCGCCGGTGCTGCTCCTCGATGACGTGCTGTCCGAGCTCGACGCGCGGCGCCGGGCGCGCGTCGTCGCCGCCGCCTACGAGGTCGACCAGGTCTTCATCACGACGCCCGACGAGGACCGCCCTGCCTCGGCCGAACTGCCGGGGGCGCGCCGCTACCTCCTCGATCAAGGGGCCCTCTCACCACGCTAGGCTTGTCGACACCCGCACGCGCCAACGGCCCAGGGAAGGGCGACCATGCTCGACATCCGACACATCGACCACATCTCGCAGGTCGCGAGCGACCCGGAGCCGGTGGTCTCCCTGTACCAGAAGCTGTTCGGCTTCGAACACGCCGGTGCATGGGAGGAGCCTCGCGAGGGCTATCGCGGCATCAACCTGTCCGTCCCCGGTCGCTCGGGCGTCGGCTGGGAGATCCTCGCGCCCACTCGCGCTGACTCCTTCGTGCAACGATTCCTCGACAGCCCGCTGGGCCCCGGCCTCCACCACGTCACGATGCAGGTCCCTTCCGTCGCCGAGGCCGCGCGCGACCTGCAGGCCATGGGCCTCGAGCCGTGGGGCGGGCCGGAGAACGAGGGCGGCGACTGGGACGAGGTGTTCATCCACCCGCGGGACGGGCACGGCTTCCTGTTCCAGATCACGGGAGCTCACCCGGAGTCGTGGCATCGCCCGCCGGTCCCCGTCCGCGCTGGCGAGTCGCGCACGCTCGGCATCGTCGCCATCAACCACCTGTCGCACGCCCACCCGCGCCGCGAGGAGCTCGCCGCCTGGTACGAGCTGGTGTTCGGCATGATCGGCATCTACGCGGCGGACGGCACCGACGGACCATTCGCGACCGCGGTCCTCGAGTCACCCACGCAGCAGATGCGCTGGGAGGTCCTCCAGCCGTTCGGCGACACCTCGTTCGTGTCGCGGTTCCTCCAGGCGCGCGGTCCCGCGATGCACCACGTCGCCTTCCAGGTCGCCGACTGGCAGCGCGCGCTCGACGCGTGCGTCTTCCACGACGTGCCCGTCTTCGGTGTACGCGATGGCGTCACCGAAGGCGCCCTCTGGCACGAGGCGTTCATCCACCCCCGATTCACGGGG
>CADEHD010000178.1 GCA_902827055.1 uncultured Chloroflexota bacterium
CCCATGCAGGAGCGCGCCTACGAGCGGCGAGGTGAGCAGTATCTGCTTATCAAGTCACCGCCCGCCTCGGGCAAGAGCCGGGCGCTCATGTTTGTCGCGCTGGACAAGCTCCAGAACCAGGGGCTCAAGCAGGCCATCATCGTCGTGCCAGAGAAGGCCATCGGCGCAAGTTTCAACGACGAGCCGCTCTCGCAATTCGGCTTCTGGGCAGACTGGCGTGTCGAACCCAGGTGGAACCTCTGCAACGCACCGGGCGGCGACAATGGTGGGAAGGTCAAGGCCGTCGGAACATTTCTGGCTGGCGATGACAAGGTTCTTGTCTGCACCCACGCAACGTTTCGCTTCGCGGTCGATGAATACGGCGTCGAGGCCTTCGACGGCCGGTTGATCGCCGTGGACGAGTTTCACCACGTCTCCGCGAACCCCGACAACAAGCTGGGCACGCATCTCGGGCAGTTCATGGCGCGCGACCACGCTCACATCGTGGCCATGACCGGCTCGTACTTCCGGGGCGACGCCGAGGCCGTACTCGCCCCGCAGGACGAGGCCAAGTTCGACACCGTCACCTACACCTACTACGAGCAGCTCAACGGTTACGAGTATCTCAAGAACCTCGACATTGGCTATTTCTTCTACAGCGGTTCTTACGTCGACGACATCCTGAAGGTGCTTAAGTCAGAGGAAAAGACCATCGTTCACATCCCCAACGTGAATGCGCGCGAGAGCACGAAGGACAAAATTAGAGAGGTCGAGCACATCATCGGGGAGCTGGGCGAATGGCAGGGCATTGACGCCACTACCGGGTTTCAGTTGGTGCGCCTTGCCGGCGGGCGCGTCCTGCGGATTGCCGACCTCGTCGACGACGACCCCGCGCGTCGTGACCGCGTGTCCGCGGCGCTGAAGGATCCCGCCCAGAAGAACAATCGCGACTGGGTGGACATCATCATTGCGCTGGGCATGGCGAAGGAAGGCTTCGACTGGATCTGGTGCGAACACGCGCTCACGATCGGCTACCGCGCCAGCCTGACCGAAGTCGTCCAGATCATCGGCCGCGCCACGCGCGACGCGCCGGGCAAGACCCGCGCCCGGTTCACGAATCTCATCGCGGAACCCGCCGCCGCCGAGGGTGCCGTCACGGAGGCCGTCAACGACACGCTCAAGGCCATCGCCGCCAGCCTGCTCATGGAGCAGGTGTTGGCACCCCGCTTTGAGTTCAGGCCGAAGAACGCCGACAACCGCCCGACCGATGGCTTCGACTACGGACCCGGCGGTTATGTTCCGGGCCAGACCAACGTCGGCATCAACCACGAGACCGGCCAGGTCCAGATCGAGATCAAGGGTCTCGCCGAGCCGAAGAGCCACGAGGCGACCCGCATCTGCCGCGAAGACTTGAACGAGGTCATCGCGGCGTTCGTGCAGGACAAGACGGCCCTTGAGCGCGGGCTATTCGATCAGGAGCTGGTCCCGGAGGAGCTGACGCAGGTGCGCATGGCCACCATCGTCAAGACCCGGTATCCGGAACTTGACGAAGAAGACCAGGAGGCTGTGCGCCAGCACGCCATCGCGGCGCTCAACATCACGCAGCAAGCCAAGCAGCAGGGGCTGGGCACCGGCACGTCGACCGAGATCGCCAATACCGCCCTGCTCGACGGCGTACGCCGCTTCGCGATGGACGTGCGCGAACTCGATATCGACCTGATCGACAGGATCAACCCCTTCGGCGAAGCCTACGCCATCCTCGCCAAGACCATGAGCGAGGACAGCCTGAAGCAGGTCCAGGCTGCCATCTCTGCCAAGCGCACGGCCCTGACGCCCGACGAAGCGAAGGAGCTTGCTGTGCGCGCTGTGAAGTTCAAGAAGGAGCGCGGCCGGACGCCGTCACTGACCGCCCAGGACGCCTGGGAGAAGCGCATGGCCGAAGGCGCGGCGGCATTCATGCGCTTCAAGAAAGAAAGGCGCTATGAGTGACCCCGACCTCGACGAACTCGCCGAGGAACTGGCCGAGTTCGACGTTCCCGAGAAGAAGGGCGGGCGCTCGCCGCGTGAGGAGCGCGTCATCGCCGGCTTCGAAGACATCCAGCGCTTCGTCGAAGAACACGGCCGTGCTCCGCAGCACGGTGAGGACCGCGACATTTTCGAGCGCCTCTACGCCGTGCGCCTCGACCGCTTGCGCGCCTTTGACGACTGCCGCGCGGTCTTGGCTCCGTTCGATCACCAGGGTCTACTGGGTGACGCGCCCGCGACGACGACAGCGGCGGAGACCATCAGCGACGACGAACTGCTGGCCGAACTCTCGGATGGCGTCGGCGCAGACGACATCACCGCGATGCGTCATGTCCGCACCAGCGCCGACAAGCGCGCCGCTGAGGAGATAGCACAGCGCAAGAAGTGCGAAGACTTCGAGACCTTCAAGCCGCTGTTCGAGCGTGTGAGGCGCGAGCTCGACGCTGGTGACCGTCTCATAGTCCCCGTCCATGATGTCGACGCTGTGAAGGCTGCGGCCATCCAGAAGGGCGATTTCTTCGTTGTCGAGGGCCAGATCGCCTATGTTGCCGAGATGGGAGAGGAGTTCACGACGAGTTACGACCGCAAAGACAGCCGGTTGCGCGTCGTCTATGACAACGGAACCGAGAGCGACGTGCTGCAACGCTCGCTTCAGCGCGCGCTCCACCGTGATGCGGCCGCGCGGTTTATCACCAGCCTCGAAATGGGCCCCCTCTTCTCAGACCAACCGGCGGACGACGACCTCGCCGCCGGCACGATCTACGTCCTGCGCAGCAAGTCCGACAACCCGGGCGTCGCGGCACACCGTGATGTGCTGCACAAGATTGGCGTCACCAGCGGGAAGGTGGAGGCGCGCATCGCCAACGCCAGCCTCGACCCGACATTCCTGCTAGCCGACGTAGACGTCGTCGCCACCTACACGCTCTACAACATCAACCGCGTGAAGCTTGAGAACCTCCTCCATCGCGTCTTCGACGCCGCCCAGTTGAATATCGAGATCAAGGACCGGTTCGGCAACCCGGTCAAGCCGCGCGAATGGTTTCTCGTGCCACTCTTCGTTGTCGACGAGGTGGTCGCGCGCATCAAGGATGGCTCGATTGTCCGATACGTCTACGACCCGACGAGAGCGAGCCTGACCCTGCGAGAGGCATAAGGGGACGTGCGGCGAGAGAGGGTCAGCCGGCCTGAGTCCGCTGTCAAGCTGGCCCGTGCCTCCAGTAGCCACAGCCGAGCTGCGTCGAACGCCAAAGCAACACGAGCGGCTCAAGAAACGAGTGTCGAGAAGTGTGGATCAACTCGCAGCGGATCGTGTAGGCGGGCGGGCGTCTGTCGCTCGCACGCGCCGTTGAACTTCTGACCGTCTCCTGCGGCGCGTGGTGCCCCCGCACTGACGGCGCCAGCTGACGAACGCTGGCACCGCCACTGCACGCCTGCCCACGCGCCGCGTCTGCTGTTCGTGGCCGGCCCCGGCCGGGCCCCTGGTCTCGCGAAGGGGCGCCGCCGGCGCCTCACCACCACGAACAGGAGTTGCCTTATGACGGCCAGAGCCCATCGCACCGCACCACCCGCGAGCGACGTGTCTCCCACCGACCTCGTGCATCTGCCCCTTGCCGACATCGATGAATCGGCGACCAACCCTCGGACCCTCTTTCGCGAAGGCGCCCTCGAGGACCTGACGGCGAGCATTCGCGTGCGGGGGGTCCTGCAAGCCATCCTGGTACGTCCTGCTGGGACACGGTATGAACTCGTCGCCGGTGCACGCCGTCTCCGCGCGGCCGCGCGCGCCGGGCTGACGACCATCCCCGCCTGCGTCAGGGCGATGGACGACCGGGAGGCCCGCGAGGCACAGGTCATCGAGAACCTGCAGCGGGAGGATGTGCACCCGCTCGACGAGGCCCAGGCCTACGAGGGACTCATCGCGAGCGACCCCGCCAGCACCGTGGATGCCGTGGCGGCGCGTGTCGGCAAACCTGTCACCTACGTCTATCGGCGCCTGATGTTCACACGACTGATTCCAGAGGTGCGGGAGGTGTTCCGACGGGACGTCATCACGGCCGCGCACGCCGAGCGTCTGGCGAGCGTGCCGGACGACCAGCAGCCCGAGGCGTTGCGGCGCTGCTTCTTCCACCTGTTGAGTGGCAGCGACGCGGAGTCGCTGGACCGGAACAACCTTGCGCCGATGAAACACCTCGATGACTGGCTGCGCTCCAAGGTGGCGCTCGATGTACACCATGAGGACACGAAGCGGTTGCTCCCGGAGCTCGCCGACGGCGTGGCCGAGGAGGAGCAGGCCGGCGCCCAGCTCTTGGCCCTGTCGACGCAGCACTTCCACACCGACACGCGCGAGCCGAAGCCGATTCTGGCGCGTAGCTGGCACCTGGCGGAGGGACGCGCCACGTGCGCGCATGCCCGAGCCGGCGTGATCGTGCTCGGCGAGGATCGCGGACGCCTCGTGCGTGTGTGCATCAACAAGAAGGGTTGTGCGAAGCACTGGGGCAAGCGGGTCACGGCCGACCGCTGCGAGCAGGCCGCCCAGAAGACCGCCGCAGTGGACAGCATCACCAAGGAGCGGGCGCGCGCCGAGCGTGCACGCGCGTTCTGGGACACGCAGCTGCGACCGGCGCTGCTGAAGGCGATCGCGCACAAGGCCCGCCAGGCAAAGATCACTCGCCCCCTCGTGATCGCGGTCGCGGAGGCGATCACTGGGCGACAGAGCGAGTTGACCACCTGGTGTGGGACGTTGGCCATCGTCGATGCCGATCGCTTTGCGCAGGTCCTCGTGATGGCCT
>CADEHD010000179.1 GCA_902827055.1 uncultured Chloroflexota bacterium
AGCATCCGGGTGTGCAGATCAGCCCCAGCGTGCGAGCGGTCCAGGTCTCGGACGACAAGCCGATGCACCCCGGCGGCACCAACATCTACCTCGTCGGCAAGGGCCAGGCGCTGACCATCGACTCGGGCGAGGCGATGGACCACTACAAGTGGATGCTGCGGGGGTACCTCGCGGCCGTCGAGCGCTCCGAGATCGCACTCGCCGCGATCACCCACCACCACGCCGACCACAGCGGCAACCTGAAGTGGGCGAACAGCATCTTCAAGGCGGAGGTGATCGTGCACAAGCGCGCGGTGCCCCTCCTGAAGGGGAAGCTCCCGAAGCGCGATGCCGTGCGCTTCATCGAGGACGGCGACCACATCGACATGGGCGGCGGCGTGAAGCCGCGCGTGATCTTCGCGCCCGGGCACAGCGTGGACTCGATCAGCTACTACCTGGAGGACGAGGGCGTCCTGTTCACCGGAGACACCCTGCTGGGCAGCAGCACCACGACCGTGAATGACCTCGGGAGCTACCGGGCGTCGCTCAAGACACTCGTCGCGCTGCCGAACCTCAAGGTCATCTGCCCGGGCCACGGTGCGATCGTGAACGACCCGCGCGAGCGACTGCAGGGCCTCATCGCCCACCGCGAGATGCGCGAGCGCCAGATCCTCGAGATCCTCGACGACGGGCTGCCGCGCACGTCGTGGCAGATCATGGAGGCCGTGTACCCCGGCCTCGACAAGCGCCTCAAGCGAGCGGCCACGGGGAACGTCGAGACGCACCTGCGCCAGCTCGAGCAGGAGGGCCGCCTGCTGCAGCACCCCGGGCGCGCGCGCAAGGCGAACCCGGCCGCGGTCCAGCGCGAGGTGGAGCACGCGAAGTTCGTCGACGGCGTCCTCAAGCAGGCGCGCAAACTCGAGGAAGAGCGGCGCCGCACCGAGCTACGCACCCAGGAGAGCCCGCCGACGGCCGCGTGGGCGCGCCAGCCGAAGTACGAGCTCATCGGACGCGCGCGGGACTAGCCGAACGACGAGCCGGGGGATGCCCGGGCGTCCCCTCGAGCGGAGTATTCTTGAGGGTGCTCAGCCTGGCGCACCATTGGAGCGCCGCCCGGAGGAGGGCACGATGCACCCATCCGTCCGACTGTCCGTAGCCGAGCTGCCCCGGCTCGATAACCCGCTGGTCATCGGCGCCTTCCGAGGCTGGCACGATGGCACGGGCACCGCCGTCGCGGCGATCCGGTACCTCCGGACGGACTGGGGAGCCGAGGAGGTCGCGAACCTCGACCCCGAGCGCTACTACGACATGACCGTCGCGCGGCCGCACGTCCAGCTCCGCAACGGCGAGCGGATCATCCGCTGGCCCGGTACCCGTTTCTACGTGGCGCCATCGGTGCCGGGCGCGCGCGACGTGGTGCTGCTCGCTGGCCGCGAGCCGAGCCTCGCGTGGCGGAACTACAGCGAGGCGATCGCCGAGGTGATGAGCGCGCTTGGCGCGAGGCAATTCGTGGCGCTGGGCTCGCGACCCGCGCTCGTGCCGCACACTCGCCCCGCGGGGGTTGGCCTGACGGACGCCGACGCCGCGCTGGCCACCCTCCTCGGCCTCGAGACATCCGCGGCCACCTACCAGGGGCCCACGGGCATCCAGACGACGCTCGCCCTGCATCTGCGTGCCCTCGGCATGGAGACGGCACGCCTCACGGCGCGCATCCCCTCGTACGTGACGGCGGGCCCCAACCCGAAGGCCGTACTCGCGCTCGTCGAGCACATCGATCGGGCGACGGGGCGGCACACCTCGCTGGGGTCGCTGCGAGGCAGCGTGTCGGCGTTCGAGCAGCAGACTGAGACCGCGCTCGACCAGCTCGACAACCCGCGTCAGATGCGGGCGCAGATCGCGGAGATGGAACGGGTCTACGACGACAGCACGCTCGACCGGCCGCGCGGCGTTGCCGAATCACCCGCCGCCGAACTACCCAGCTCCGAGGCGGTGATCGGCGACATCGAGGCGCTGCTCCGCGAGCAGCGACACCGCCCGGACAGTTCGCCCTCGTAGGCCCCGGGCCCCGGGCGCTAGGCGCTCGCGGGAAGCTGGTCCGGTCGCACGACCAGGACCGGGCAGTGGCTGTGCCGCACGACGGCGCTGGCCACGGACCCGAGGAGGCTGCCCGCCAGCCCTCCAGCGCGGCGACTGCCGATCACGATCATGTCCGCGCCGAGGTCCTGCGCCGAGTGCACGATGTGCTCCCAGTCGTCCTCCCCGCGGGTGAGCGGCTCGATGCGGGTGTCGACGGTGAGCCCCAGGGAGCGCGCCAGCGCCTCGACACGCGCGCGCGAGCGGGCGCTCACCTCGGCCACCGCCTCGCGAGTGTTAGGCGCGACGATGTCCGCGCCATCGATGAGCGGGTTGACCACGTGGAGCACCACCACCTCGGCGCTCGCAGCCTTCGCGAGCGTCGCGGCGGCGTGCAGGGCCGCGCGAGCGCCGTCCGTGTCGTCGTACGCAACGAGGATCCGCATCGTGTTGCCTCCCCCGGCATCATAGGGAACAGCCCGCGCAGCATCCCGCACGAGCGCGCGATTCCGCGACGGACCTATTTCCCGGAGATGACGGCGAGCCCCCCGATGCGCTCGATCGCGATCGGCGGCTCGAAATCGAGGTACTCGGAGGCTGCCGTGACCAGCGTGGCATCGAGTCGCAGCGCCAGCGCCACGGCGTAGCAGTCGGCAAGGGCCAGCGGATTCGAGGCCTTGAGCCGCGCCGCTTCCACGCTGAGCTGCTTGTCGATGTCGACCTGGTGGATCGGGAGCGCCGGCATACCGTCCGCGACCTCAGCGAACGCGGCCGAGCCTCGACGGCGCTGCGTCCAGTAGAGCGTCTCCGCGAAGTTGATGACGCTCGTGTAGAGCTCGGCGCGCCCCTGCCCGCTGGCATCCACGAGCGCGCGCACTCGAGTGCCGCCAGGCTCGTCGAAGAAGTACGCCAGCAGCGCGTACGCGTCGAGCACGTAGCGGTCGGGACCGCGCTCGGGAGAGCGTTCGTTACGAGACACGTTCCACCCGCGCCGCCCAGTCACGATACAAGTGCTCGTCGTCGGCAACCTCGCGGCGATGCTCCTCGACCAGCGAGCGACTGGTGGGTGCCCCACCGCGGAACCGCCCGTGCCAGAACTCGACTGGGTTCTCCGGCACCAGCACGATGGTGATCGAGCCCGCGTACTCCGAGACGAGAACGGCACGCCCCTCCTGCAGCCCCAGGCGATCGCGAATGGCGCGCGGGATGACGACGGCGCCCTTCCGGGACACCTTCATGCGCGCGGGGCTCCCGGCGGGTCGCCTGTTCGCCATGGCTGCTCCAGCCTCCTGCAACGTACCCGGTCCGGCGTACCGGGTACCCAGAGAATCGTCCGGGGTACCCGAGATCTGGAGCCGCATAAGGAGCCGCGATGACTCGGGCATGGAGTCGATGCGCGATCCGTATGCGGCTCGGCAGGAACTCGTATGAGCCGCGTACGGGGATCCGAGGGTGACTCGTGTCAGGCACATGCGGGGGCGTAGTATCTCGGCGGGCGGAGGGAGAGGGCGAGCGCGTGGCACACATCGTGGAACTCCAGCCGGGCGAAGAGCAGGTACTGCTCTGCCGCCGCCACTGGATCGCGCTCTATCCGCAGCTCCTGCTCGACCTCCTGGTCGCCGCGGTCCCCATCGGCCTCCTGTTGTGGGCGACCACCCGCACTGAGGACACGCGACCCCAGCAGATCGCGATGGCCGCATCGGCCGTCTGGTTGATCGTGATGGCGTTCCGCGCGTACTTCCACTGGTATCGCTGGCGGAACGATGCGTGGCTGATCACGAACCAGCGGATTGTCGACAGCGTGCGACGGCACTGGTTCCATCGCGCCGTGTCCTCGGCGGACCTCGTCGACATCCAGGACGTATCGATGTCGCGATCGGGCGTGCTGCAGACGACGCTCGACTTCGGCGACCTGAACGTGCAAACGGCCAGCGAGTTGCAGCGGTTCGTGCTGGCGAAGATCCCGGATCCGGCCGCAGTGCTGACGATCCTCGACCGCACGCGCGACGAGGCTCGCCGCGCCGCCACCGGGCGCCCGGGCTAGAGGCGGCCGCCGCGATGCGGCAGGCGAAGCCCTAGGGGATGATCGTTTCGCAGTCGCCGCCGGGGAAAAGGTCGGAGCCCGCGTTGCCGATGCACGTGTCCGTGCCAGTACCCCCGTACAGGTAGTCGTTTCCTCCGGAACCACGCACCGTGTCCCCGCCTGGCCCGCCGAGCATCACATCACCACCACCGCCGCCGCGGAGGTCGTCGGCCCCACCGCCGCCGACGAGGCAGTCGTTCCCCAGGTTCCCGTCGAGAACATTCCCCCCGGACGTGCCGAGGATCAGCTCGTTCGCGCCGGTGCCGTTGGTGTTGACTACCAGCGTCGTCACCGTGATCACATCGCACTCGTTGGGCTTGTAGTCGTTCGGACCCTGCGCCTGCTGCACGCGGTCGACCGACGACTTGGGCACCGTGTTGCTCGCGGTGAACGCCATCCCCGCGCTCCCGATGAAGGCGGCACACGCCAGAGCCACCAGCACGAGGGGCCATCGGAGCACCCTCATGCGGCAACCTGCTCGTCCGACGCCGGGTCGTCGCGCACGACGTCACCCCAATAGGCACGGGGCCGCGCGCGCGTCCGCCTCGGCGGCGCCTCAACAGGATTCGAGGTCGCCGGTGCGCTCGCCTCCGACGACGCCGGCACAGGCGCATCGGTGGGGCCCGAGGTGTCCGGCCGCGGAGCTGGCCCCGC
>CADEHD010000180.1 GCA_902827055.1 uncultured Chloroflexota bacterium
CCCGCGTATCGCGCCGCCAGCAGCCCCATCGGGACGCCGAGGACGAACTGCAGCACCATCACGATGAGCCCCAGCTGGGCCGACACCCACATCCGAGGCAGGATCAGCTCGGCGATCGTGAACCCGCGCTGCTGGTACGACTCACCGAAGTCGCCCTGCAACGCCCGCGACAGCCAGCGCACGTACTGCTGCGGCAGGGGCAGGTCCAACCCTCGATCACGGCGGATCTGCTCAAGCACCTCCGGGTCGCTGTACTGCCCGGCCGCCACGCGTACGGGGTCGCCCGGGCCGAACCGCGCGATCGTGAACGTGAGGAACGACACCGCGAGCAGCGTGACGGGCAGCCACAGCAGCCGTCGCACGGCGTACTGGGTCACGCTCCGCGCCCTCGCGTCATCACCAGCTCCGCACCACCACGAGCACTAACGCGTCACCTCGATGAAGCGCAGTCGAGGCGTCACCATCGGGGCCTCGAACCAGCCCTTCACCTCGGGCTTCACGACCACGTGCGAGTTGGCGAAGTACAGCGGGAGCCAGACGGCGTCCTCGACGATCCGCTTCTCGGCGTCCTGGTACAGCTGGAGCCTCCGCTGTGGGTCGCGCTCCACGCGCGCCCGGTTCAGCAGGTCGTCTACCTCGTCGTTCTTGTAGTTGAGGTCGTTCAGCTCCGAACCGGAGTGGAACTTGAGGTCCAGCACGTCCTCGGGGTCCGGGTAGTCCATGATCCAGCCGCTGTTGAACATCTGCAGGCGACCGGCGTCCTGGTCCGCAAAGAACGAGGCGGCGTCGGTCTGCCGGATCTCCACGCGCACCCCGAGGATCGTGCGCCACTGCTCGAGGAACGCCTGCGTGTCGACGCGGCCCTCGGCCCCCGCGCCCACCTCCGTGATCACCACGGGCGGCAGTCGGTCCGCGGACCCGTACCGCGACGCGGCGAGCGCCTGCTTCGCGGCCTCGGGATTGAACTGATACGTCTTGTCGGTGGGCGTGAAGCCCGGCAACTGCGGCGGGAGCACGCCGGTCGCCGGTGACAGCATGTTGTTGAACGTCACCTCGGCGATGCGCTTGCGGTCCATCGCGAGGGCGAACGCCCGGCGCACGTTCACATCGTCAAACGGCGGCGACGTCACGTTGAACGCAATGTACGAGATCGAGAACTCCGGGAACGACTTGTACAGCTTCCCCAGCGGGCTGTTCGGGTCGCGCGCGCGCTCGATGTCCTGCAGGCCCACGCCGGATACGTCGAGCTCGTCGTTCTCGAACCGCGTCAGCGTCGCCCCGCCGGCCAGCTCGTACAGCACTTCCTTGACCTTGGGCGCTCCGAGGTAGAAGCGCTCGTTCGCGTCGAGCACCAGGCGCTCGTTCACCCGCCACTCGCGGATCTTGTACGGCCCCGTGCCGTTGGGCTTGCGCGTCCAGTTGCGCGGGTTGGACTCGACCTGGTCCTTGTCGACGACGAAGGAGGTCGGGTAGGTCATCTTCGCGAGGAAGTACGGCTTCGGAGCGTCAAGTGTGAAGCGCACGGTGCGCTCGTCCACCACCTCGACGCCGCGCACGTCCTTGGCCGTCCCGAAGAAGTTCTCGCGCGCCCCGACGATGTCCCCGAGGTAGGCCAGTCCCACCGAGGACTGCAGGCCTCGCGAGGACGCCCGCTCGATCGACCACTTCACGTCGCTCGCGGTGACTCGCCGTCCACTGTGGAACAGCGCGTTGTCCCGCAGGCGAAACGTGTACACCTTGCCGTCGGCGCTCACGTCGAACGACTCGGCGAGGTCCGGCACGACGTTGAGGTCACGGTCGATCGTCATCAGGCCGCTGAAGATCTCGACGATGTACTCCGCCGACCCGGCGTCACCCGCCAGGTGCGGATCGAGGGTGATCGGGTCACCACTCGCCAGGCGCAGCCGCCCGGAGGCCGGCCGGTTGTCAGTCGAGCCCGCCTTCGTGGTCCCCGATGTGGATGCACCGCCCTGCTCGCCCCGTCCGGTCAGCAGCAGCCCTGCGGAGAGCCCTCCAACCACCAGGACCAACAGTGCCAGCACCCCCAGGAGGATCGCCAGTACCCGGTTCTGCCCGCCCATCCCTGCGCTCCCATCACCGGCGGGCCCGCCCTCGGACACGGCCGTACGACCTCACCGTGCGATGATATCGGAGGCCCGCCTATCGGCAGCCTGTACGAGGGGATACGCGGCGACACAACCGCGCGGTTTCCCCGACGCACCCCCCCGACCCGGCGGCCTACTCGCTGCGCTGCGCCTCCCGCGCGAGCTCGAGGCGGGCGTTCTCGGCCAGCGCCACGTGCACGTCGGCCAGCTGCCTGGGCGTCACCGCGGACGGTGCCCCGGTCATCATGTCCGACGCGGTCTTCGTTTTCGGAAACGCGATGACCTCGCGGATGTCGCGTTCACCCGCCAGGAGCGCCACGGTCCGGTCGATGCCGGGCGCGATGCCGCCGTGGGGCGGCGCGCCGTACGTGAACGCGGTGAGCATGTGGCCGAACTTCGCCTCGGCCTCGGCGAGGCTCATCCCGAGTCGCTCCAGCACCTTCATCTGTACGTCACGCCGGTGAATTCGGATCGACCCGGACGCGATCTCCCACCCGTTGCAGATCAGGTCGTACGCGTTCGAGCGGATCGCCCCCGGGTCAGTGTCGAAGAGCGGCAGGTCCTCCTCGAACGGCGACGTGAACAGGTGGTGCACGGCGCTCCACCGTTCTTCGTTCGCATCCCACTCGAACAGCGGGAACTCGGTCACGAAGGCGAACGCCAGGCTCGAGGGGTCAGCGAGGCCCAGCTCCTCCGCCAGCTGCCGGCGCAGCGCGTCGAGCACCCGTGAGGTCACTGCATCCTGGTCGGCGGCAACGAGTAAGAGGTCGCCGCGCACGGCACCGCAACGCCGCGCCAGCTCCGCCACCACGTCCACGCCCAGGAAGCGCGCGGCCGGCGAGCGTACGTCATCGGGGGTCAGGGTCTCCGGCGCGCCAGCCCCATCGAGGGCGATCCAGACGAGTCCCCCGGCGCCGTTGGCCCGAGCCACGTCCACGAGTCGGTCGATCTCGCGCCGCGCCATCGAGGCCGCGCCCGGCACGCCGATGCCGCGGACGCGCCCGCCCGCGGCCACGGCGTTCGCGAATACCTGGAAGTCGGTCCCGGCGACGGCGCTCGTGAGGTCGGCGAGTTCCAGGCCGTAGCGCAGGTCGGGCTTGTCGCTGCCGAAGCGCTCCATTGCCTCGGCGTACCGGAGCCGTGGGAAGGGCGACGTCACGGTGTAGTCCGGCGTCAGCGCCTCCACCATCGAGGCGTACAACCCCTCGATGAGCGCGAGGATGTCCTCCTGCTCCACGAACGCCATCTCCAGGTCGAGCTGGGTGAACTCGGGCTGGCGGTCGCCGCGGAGGTCCTCGTCCCGGAAGCAGCGCGCAATCTGGAAGTAGCGGTCGACTCCGGCCACCATCAGGAGCTGCTTCCATTGCTGCGGACTCTGCGGCAGCGCGTAGAAGTGCCCCGGGTGCACCCGGCTCGGCACAAGGTAGTCCCGCGCGCCTTCGGGTGTCGCGAGGTTCAGCACAGGCGTCTCCACCTCCACGAACTCGCGCTCGGAGAGGTAGTCGCGGATGAACTTCACCACGTGGTGCCGCAGTCGCAGGTTCGCGGCCATGCGCTCGCGTCGCAGGTCGAGGTAGCGATAGCGGAGTCGCGTGCTCTCGTCGACGTTGCTGTCCTGGTTCACCGGGAACGGAGGCGTCTCGGCGGCGTTCAGCACCGCGAGGCTGCGCGCGTGGACCTCGATCGCCCCGGTCGCCAGCTCGGCGTTCGCGGTGCCCTCGCGCCGCACCTGCACGGCCCCGCGCACCTGCACCACATATTCGTTGCGCACGTCCTCGACGGCGCCGAACGCCTCGGGAGCCTCATCCGGGTGCACCACTACTTGCACGATGCCGCTGGCATCGCGCAGATCGAGGAACACGAGCCCCCCGTGATTACGTCGCCGGTGCACCCACCCCGCGAGGGTGACCTCGCTCCCGGCGTCAGATTCGCGCAACACTCCGCAGCCATGTGTCTTCAGCATCGGTCCAGTCTCGCATTTCGCTCCCGACCGCGCGAGGCGCAGCCGCCCGAAGCACTCTCGGCCATCCGGATCGCCACGGAGCTCCCGCGCCGGGCTGCACCGCCACGCGCCACGCGTCGATGCTCTTCCTATGCGTCTGCTATCCCACGGCCGCTTCATCTCTCCCGCCGAGGGGCTCGACCTCACACAGTTGCGTGGTTATGTCCTCCTTGTGCTGGGCGCGGCGCACGTGGCGGCGGCGCTGCTCGTGGGTGGCGATCCGTTCACGGCGCTCATCGTGCCGGCCCTCGTCATGGCGGGGGGCACCGCCCTGCTCGTCCATCCGGAGGGTGCGCCTCGACTGCAGCCCGCCTTGCCGTTTATCACCACCACGATGGTGATCGCGTCGATGCTCCTGGCGCCGCCAGCGCTGGCGCCGTACGGGCTGGCCTACCTGGTGCTGATCGGCACGTTCGCCCACGTCACCTTGCCGGCGCGACTCAGCAACGCGGTCACGGCCACGGGGGTACTCGGGCTCTGCGCGTGGTCCTTCGTCTCGGGCCGCCCGCTGCTCGCCGACGTCCTGAGCGGGACATCGCTGCTGCTCGTGTCAGCCGCGGCCGCTCGATGCGTGGCCGACACGCGCCGCGTCGCGCTCGATCAGGCCCAGGTCGCTCGCCGCAGCGCCGAGCAGCTCAGCCTCCGCGATCCACTCACCAACCTCCC
>CADEHD010000181.1 GCA_902827055.1 uncultured Chloroflexota bacterium
TCGAGAGCGCCATCGCCTTCCGCGTGCTCCTCGAGCGCTACCCCCGGCTCGAGCTGGGCTCGGCCGGGGTGTGGTGGCGCGACACGGGCAGCCTCCGCGGTCTGACCTGCCTGCCGATGCGCGTCGGCCCGGGCGTGCTCGCCGCGGCCTGACGCCGACCCGCTAGCGCTTCGGCAAGACCGCCGACAGGAACCCATCGAGCTCGCGCGCGAAGTCGATCGGGTTGTCGCTGTGGACGTTGTGCGTCGCGCGCGGGATCACCACGAGGCGCGCGTTGCGCATCGCCGCCACGGTCGCCTCGGCTGCTTCCATCGACAGGATCTTCGAGTTCTCACCCTTGAACAGCAGCGTGGGCTGCTGGATCGCCTTGACGTCGGCCCACAGCGCCTCGGCCCGAGCTGCGTTCATGGCCTTGCGCTCATCGTCCGACAGGTTGGCTGGGCCACCCTCCCGGCGCCGGTGGTCCTGCTTCCACGTCCAGCCGTCGGTGGTCGGCTTGAGGCTGTGGGTGAGGCTGTAGCGGAGGTGCGCCACGGGGCGGTGCGGCATGAACTTCACGGCCCGATTGAGGAAGTCGTCGAACCCGGAGAGCGTCTCGGTCTCGTTGCGGAACGCCTCCATCTCCAGCTGGCCCTCGCGCATCGTCTCAGGCGCGATGTCGACAATCCCCACGGCATCGAGGTGCTCCGGGTGCCGCGCCGCATAGCGGATGGTGTTCATCCCGCCCATCGACATCCCCACGAGCGACAGGTGGTCATACCCCAGGTGCTCGATGAACTGGCGCGTGTCCTCGAGCATCAGCTCGTTGTTGTCCTCGCCGAGCTGCGAGTCGGGCGTCCAGTCCGTGTCCCCGTGTCCGCGCTGGTCGAGGGCGACGAGGTGATACTTGTCGCGCAGCAGGAGCGCGGCCATGTCCCAGGTGTGCGCCGTGAGCGAACCGCCGTGCAGCAGCACCACGTGCGGCAGGTGGCTGTTCCCCCAGTCGAGGTAGTGGAACCGGATGCCATTCAGCTGCACCTCGTGGTCGGTGGGCAGCACCACGGGAGCCGCGACGCCCGCGGCCGCCGCGGCATCCGCCATCAGCTGGATGTCCTGCTTGTACTCGATCGCCACGTGGACCTCCCGCATTGCTCGAGTCGTTCTCGAGGATCCGTACCCGGTTGCAGAGCCGACCGGGAGAATAGCGCGTGCGTGGTGGGCACGGGACGCCATCGCGCCCGCCCCAGCTAGGGCTGCGCCTCGACCGGCATCGCGGCGGGCGCGGTGGGCGCGGCGGGAAGGTGCGCGTCGGCAGCCGCGTTCGAGGCGCGCGCGTAGAGGTACAGCAGGCCGAGCAGCGTCGTCGCCACGGCCCCCTCGAGGAACAGCGTCTGGCGCACGCCGATCGCATCGGCCAGCAGCCCCATCGGCAGCGCCACGATCCCGAACAGCGCGAACCCCACCATCAGGAGTGACTGCACCCGCCCATGGTACGAGGGGTCGGAGAACCGCATCGCCAGCCCCTGGTTGAGCGACACGAACCCGATCTCGCCCGCCCCCAGGAGCGCGCCGACCAGCAGCGCGACCGGGAACACGGGCGCCAGCGCGAACACCATCAGGACCATGACGAACCCGGTGCTCGCCAGGGCCTGCCACCGCCACGCGCTGGCGCCGTCGATGACCATCGCGCACAGGATCGCTGCGACGAGCGCTCCGACGGCGACGGTCGCGTTCAGTGCCCCGAGTGCGACGGGCCCGAGGCCGTACACGTCCTTCACGAGGGCTGGCAGGAACGCGATGTACGGGAACGCCAGCGTCGCCACTGTGTAGCTCGTCAGGACCAGCACGAGCAGCGCGGGCCGCCCTCGCAGGTACACGATGCCGCCCGTGATCTGGGTGAGTGGCGATCCGGTGGGGCGCGCCCCCTTCGAAGGACGCGCTGGCAGACCGCGGACCATCAGCGCGCTCCCGCCGAACATCGCCCCGGCGAGGATGAGCGCACCACCCGCACCGACCGCCGGCACCGCGATCAACCAGCCCGCGAGCAGCGGTCCCACGATCCTCGACGCGTTGAACGCCACCTGCTGGAGCGCCATGGCGTTCCCGAGGCTGCGCGCCGGGACTACGTCACCGATGAGGGCGGTGCGCGCCGGGATGTAGAACGATAGCGAGGCGCCCTCGATGACCGACGCCACGATGATCATCCAGTACTCGAGTAGCCCCAGCGACAGCAGCACGCCCAGCGTCACGTACTCCACGCCGAACCACGTCTGCCCGATCAGGACGAGTGTCCGCCTCGGAAAGCGGTCCGCGACGACTCCACCGAACAGGCCAAACAGGAGCTGCGGCACGCCGAACGCGACGAAGACACCGCCGAGGGCGGCGTTCGAGCCCGTGAGCTCGTAGACGATGAATCCGCGCGCCAGGCCGACCATCCACAGCGCGAAGAACATCGCGGTCAACGCGTAGAGGAATCGCCGGTACTCGGGGAGGGAGGCGGCAGCGAACGTACTCGAGGCCCAGCCGCGGACGCCCGTCATCGTCTGCCTGTCTGCGCCGCGGTCCCTCCAGGCAGCGATGCAGCCGCGGCGATGGCGCGACCGACGTACGGCACGCCCTGCTTGATCGGCGCCGTGCGGATCCACTCGCGTGGCGTGTGCGCCTCGCCGCCCGTGGTCACGCCGATGCACGTCGCGGGCAGCCCGGCGGCCACAGCGGCGTTCGCGTCGGTGGAGCTCGCGCGGAACTCGGGCGCCCCGAGGCCACTCGCGGCTCGCGCACCCAGCACGGCCTCGATGATCGGCGTGTCGCTGGCCACGTGGCCGCCGGGACGGTTGCCGATGCGCCGGATGCTCAGCTTCCCGTCGCCGCCCACCGCCGCGCGAATCGCGGCGCGCGCGGCCTGGTACAGCCGCTGGAGCGCCTCCGTGTCGGCGGACCGCATGTCGAGCTCGAACGAGGCGTCCGGGGCGATCGTGTTCACGCTGCGCCCACCACGGACCACGCCGACGTTCATCGTGACCTTGGGGGTGGCGCCAACCGCCGGCATCAGCGCCTCGAGGGCGACGATCGCGCGCGCCAGCAGCGCGATCGCGTTGGGTCGTCCGTACGCGCCCCAGGAATGCCCGCCGTCCGTCTCGACGCTCACTTCGTAGCGCAGCGAGGCGACGGCGTCGGTCTGCACGCTGTTGAGCGCGTGTCCCTCGATGGCGATCATGGCGTCGACGTCGCCCGCGTGGTCCTTGAGCAGGCGGCGCACACCGCGGAGGTCGCCCAGCCCCTCCTCGCCCACGTTCGCCGCGAGCACGAGGTCGCCGATGCCGGAGGGCGCGGCCTGCTGCAGCGCCTCCGCAACCGCGAGCAGGGTCGCCACACCCAGGCTGTTGTCGCCTACCCCTCGACCGATGAGCTTGCCGCGCTCCCGGGTGACGGGCGTGGCGGCGTCGGGGAACACGGTGTCGAGGTGGGCGCAGACCAGCACCCGCGTGCGGCCCGGCTCGCCGCGCCGGACCGCCACGACGTTCGCCAGCGAGTCGGTGTGGAGGTCTGCCCACCCCCCGATCGTCTCCAGGCGCTGACGCACGTACGCGGCGCGAGCCTGTTCCCGGAAGGTGGGTGCCGGGATCTCGGCGATGCGGATGGTCTCGGAGATCACGGCGGCGGCGGCGCTCTCGAGGGTGCGCCCGTACGCACTGTCGACGCGAGCTCGGGATGAGGCGGGCATGTGGCGACTCCTCGATGGCGTCGCGCGATCATACCGCGGCCCGCGATCGCCTCAGTTCTCGGCGCGCGCGGTCCGGCCGTCGGTGTCCAGCAGGTCCACGAGGCGCCGCGGCGCGACGAGGCGGTACGCGTCGACGACCAGCTCCTCGAGCTCGTCCCAGTCCTGCGGGACATCGAGGAAGACACCGAGCCAGCCTCGGTGCCCCACGTACGGCGGGACGAAGTACCGATCGGGCGCCTCGTGGACCAGCGCATCCTGCACGCCGGGCGCGGCGGCGCACCAGAACGAGAGATGCGCGTCGCCGTGGTGATGATCGGAGAGCGTCACGAACTGACGCCGATCGCGGACGAACCACGACGGCTCGCCGTGACTCGGCCGCTCCGTCACCTCGGGCAGCGCGAGGCAGATCGCCCGGAGCCGCTCGACCGGGTCGTCCATCGCGGTCACACCTGCCTCGGATGCAGCGAGGCGGCCCATCGAGGCCGCCTCGCGTCCGTGCCGTTCGTGCCGTTCGTGCCGTCTGTCGCGTTCGAGCGGCGCGTGCCACCCGTGCGAGCGCGGTCTACGACGCCGACTCCTGCGGCTGCACCGAGGGCGCGGGGTTCACGATGCCCTGCGCGAGGTGGTTGGGGACGATGTCCGCCAACTCCTCCACGGTCCACCGTCGGGGCGCGGAGATGCTGCGAATCGCCTGTCGAATCGAGTAGCGCGATGTCTGCCAGCCCGACGTCCCGATGACCTGGCCGCTGATCATGCCGCCCGCCTCAGAGCACAGCCACGTCACCGGCGGGGCGTTGTTGCCCGGGTCACGAGGCGTGCCCAGCGCGGCGTCGAGGTCCGAGAAGTTCTGCCTCGGGGCAGCCGCTCCGCTGCCGCCGGCGATTCCGGCGCGCGCGCGAATGTCCCGTGACGCCTGCGGCACCGACGCGGTCATGCGGGTCGCGCCGCCAGGGTAGATCGCGTTCACCGCGATGCCGTACGGCCCGAGCTCGCGCGCGAGTGCCCTCGCCAGGCCGACCATGCCTTCCTTCGCCGCCGAGTAGTTGGCCTGGCCCGAGGAGCCGAG
>CADEHD010000182.1 GCA_902827055.1 uncultured Chloroflexota bacterium
GATGCTGCGGAGGTGGTGCGCGACGGCGAGCTCGCGCTCGGCTTCGTCGAGCGAGGCGAGGTTGAGCGTGCGGTTCTCGCGGCCGCGGAGGTGCGCCCCTCGGTTGTGCCCCTCGACGAGGGACCACGGCGCCGGGGCGTGCAGCGAGCGCGCCTCGATGCCTGTGGCGCGGGCGGCATCGACCAGCGTGCGAGCCTGGGCCGCGTCCATCGAGTGGTTGATCTCGATACCCGCGAACCCTGCCGTGGCCGCCGCTGTGACGAAGTCTCCGATGCGGTCGCCCTCGAAGGGTGGCTGGACCGCCCACATCGTGGAGAGCGCTGCGCGCGGCGGGGCGGCGGCGGTCATCGAGCGGGCGTTGCCGGGGTGACGAGCCTGGCGAGCCGCCGCGGAGCCTGGAGGCAGTAGCTGTCCACGACCAGGCCGCTGACCTCTTCCCAGTCGACCGTGGGGAGATCGAGGCGGAGCGCCGCCCATCCGTGGTGCGCCGTGTAGGCCGGGAGGTAGTAGCGGGCCGGGTCGGCATCGACGAGTGCGGCGTTGGCGCCTCGCGGGAGGCGCACGCTGAGGGCGACTCTGCCGTCGCCGTGGTGGTCGTGCAGGTAGTAGGCGAACTTCTTCGGCGTCGCCGCCGATGCGGGGGCCTCGAACCAGACCTGCTCGCCGTGCCCGTCGCGAGCCACCTCCGGAAGCGCCAGGCAGAGCGTGGAGAGCCGCGCGAGGCGTTCCTCGAGGATGGCCGGCGTGCTGAGGAGCGGCATGGCGCCAGTATATCGAGGGCGTGTGGGCCTCGAGGCGCACGCCGCGGCGATGGGCGACGGAACGAGAACGCCGTCTGTGCATCCTCGATACACTCGGCGTGGGCGCGGGGACCCGGGGGAGCGACGACCATGGACACGACCGACTGGTATCTCTTTTTTCACATCGCGGGGGCCTTCCTGCTGCTCGCCGCTACCGGGGCGACGACCGGGGCCGGGATCGCTCTCGGGCAGACGACGAACGCCGCGACCGCGGTGACCCTGCTGCGAATGATGCGCACCTCGGAACGAGTGGTGCGCAGCCTCGGGTTGCTGCTCGTGATCGGGTTCGGATCGATGCTGGTCGGCGCGACCGGGCACTCCTGGGGTGAGGCGTGGATCTCGGCGACGCTCACGATCCTCATCGTGGCCGTGGCTGTTGACCACGGGTACCTGATGCGGCAGCTCCGCGGGTCGCTGGACATCGCCGAGTCGCTGGGGAGCGGGCCGATCTCGCCGGAACTCGAGGCGCGGATGCGGAACCCAGTGACCGGCATCGTGGGGTTGGCGCTGGACCTGTCGTTCCTCGTGGTGCTGTGGCTGATGATCGCGCGGCCGGGCGCGGCGTAGGACAAGCCGGCCCATCCGAGGCGACCCGCGGCGCGGCGGAGATCGCCTCGATGGAGCCTGCGCGGGCGTGTGGGCGCCGGACCTACATCCCGGGGAGCACGAGGAACTCGAAGACCGCGATCGAGGCGCCAGGCGCGCCGAAGTGTGGGTGGCCATCGAGGAGCGCGCGCACCGCCTCCTGCGAGTCGGCCTCGAGGATCGAGAAGCCGCCGACGTGCGGCGTTCCCGGGGCGGGATCGGCGCCACCTACCGTCATCGCGTAGCTCACGGGGCTGCCCATGTCCGCGAGCGCGGAGCCCGTGCGCTCTGCCCACGCCATCCACTTCTGCATGCCGTCGGCGGCGTTCTCCGGCGTGGCCTGCGCCATTTGCTCGGCGGCGGACGCCGAGGACTGGTAGAGCACGATGTACTTCGGCACGGCTATCTCCATGAGTGCGGCGCCGCGATGCGCCCTCGACAGGGTACGGGAGGCATCCGGGCTGCGGATGTCCACGACCGGTCGAGGTGACATCGCGCGCGTGGGGTTCTCGAGTGGTGCCTTCGACCGTCAGCCGGGCGGCTGGTAGCGTCAGCGGGCGCGCTGCGTCCGGACGCGCCCGGGTGAGGTGAGTCCCAGGTGCTGCGAGTCTTCCTCGAGGTGGTGCTGCCGGTCGCGCTCGTGGCGCTAGTGGGCGGCGCGGTTGGGCGGTGGCGCGGAGTGCCGGTCGCCCCCGTGTCCGCGCTCGTGTTCTACCTGTTCAGCCCTGCGCTCGTCTTCCACTCGATGGCTACCACGCAGGTCTCGGCGGACGTGTCGCTGCGCATCCTCGGAGTCATGGTCGGGACGTACGCCGCGATGTGGGTTGCCTCCAGCGCGTGGTCGCTGCTGCGCGGCCACAGCGCGTCGTTCCGCGCCGCGTTCGCCCTGGGGGCGACCACCCCCAACGTGGGGAACATGGGCCTCCCCGTAGCCCAGCTCGCGTTCGGGGATGCGGGGCTGCAGGTGGCGGTGGTGAACTTCGTGGCGGGAGCGACGCTGACGAACACCGCGGGGATCGTGGTCGCCTCGATGGCGGGCGGGTCGCGGATGGAGGCGCTGCGTGCGCCACTGCGGGCGCCCTACATCTACGCCGCGATCGCCGGACTGCTCGTGAACGTGCTGGACGTCCCGCTGCCGATGGCCATCGAGTCGCCGGCGCGGACACTGTCGGTGGCAGCAGTGCCGTGCATGCTCGTGGTGCTCGGGCTGCAACTGCAGGCCGCGGGTGGCCGAGAGCACATCGGCGAGACCGTGGTGGTGAACGCCATGCGACTCCTGATCGCGCCCGTGGCGGCGTGGGTCGTGGCGGGGGCGCTCGGCCTCGACGGGGTGACGCGGTCGACGCTAGTGGTCCTGGCGGCGATGCCGACGGCCGTGATCGCGACGATCCTGGCGACCGAGTACCGGGCCGAGCCGTCGTTCGTGACCCGGGTCGTGGTGACCTCGACACTGGCGAGCATGGCGACGCTGACGGCACTGATCACGCTCGTGCGGTGAGATCCGGGTGAGATGGGCACGTCGCACCCCTCGAGCGCACCACGCGCGAGCGTCAGGCGGCGACGCGAGCAGTCTCCTGTGGGCGACGGAGCCGTGCGAGCGCCTGGAACGCGAGGGGGTTGAGGGCGATCGTGACGACCGCAGCCCCGAGGACTGCGTTGTAGGCCTCGGCGGGCAGCAGGCCAGCCTGGCTGCCAACCTCGGCAATGATGAACGAGAACTCCCCCACCTGTGCGAGGCCGGCCGCCACGATGGGCGCGTTCACCGACCCGCCGCGCGCAAATGAGACGACCGCGTAGGCGGTGGCGGCGTTCACCACGACCAGGCCGACCACGCCGAGGAATAGCGCGGGGCTCGCGGCGAGCGCGGCGGGGTCGAGGAGCATGCCGACGGAGACGAAGAACAGCGCCGCGAAGGCCTCGCGTAGCGGGAGTACCTCGTCGGCGGCGATCCGAGTGGTCTGCGCCTCGGAGACGGCGAGTCCAGCGACGAACGCGCCGAGGGCAACGGACACCCCAAAGTACGTGCCGCCGGTCGCGATGGAGAGCGCGATGCTGACGATCGCGAGGATGAACAGCTCCCGCGAGCCCGTCGCCTCGACATAGCGAAGCAGCGCCGGGAGGACGCGGGCGCCGCCGTAGAGCATCAGCGCGAGGAACAGGCCCGCCTGCAACACCACCAGCGCCACGCCTCCGACGTCGACCTCACCGGTGGGGCCGCCGGCGAGCGCGGGGATCAGCGCGAGGACCAGCACCATCGCCAGGTCCTGGACCACGAGCCAGCCGATCGCGAGTCGGCCGGCGGCAGCGTCGAGCATGCCGCGCGCCTCGAGGGTGCGTGTGAGGACCACCGTGCTTGCAATCGAACCGGCGAGGCCGAAGACCAGCGCCCCCTCCCACGTCAGTCCGAGGCGCGTCCCGATGAGCACGCCGAGGCCACTGCTGACTGCGATCTGGAGGATCGCGCCTGGCACCGCGACCGCGCGGACCGCAACGAGGTGCTCCAGCTTGAAGTGCAGTCCGACGCCAAACAGGAGCATGACCACGCCGAGCTCGGCCATCAGGTGCAGGACCTCGGCGTTGGCGACGTAACCCGGTGTGAATGGGCTGATGACCACGCCTGCGAGCAGGAACCCCGAGATGGTCGGGAGGTTCAGGAGCCTGGCGATCAGTCCCCCCGCGAACGCGAGCGTGAGGGCGATCGTGACGTCGACGAGGGGGACGGTGGCAGTCACCGCACCAGCCTAGAGGATCGCGTCGAGGCGCCAGTTGCGCTGATCCCGTCGACGGGCGGTCTACCATGCAGTCATGAGGTGGAGCGCGTCGAGGTCCGGCGCTGCGGGGCTGGTCTGTGCGCTGGCCGTGATCGTGGCGTGCGACGCCGGCAGGTCCACGTCCACGCCCGTTCCCACGTCCGGCACCGCGTCCACTCCGACGACGGCGGCCGAGGGCCGCTCGACCGCGCGCGCTGCCGCGACAGTCGTCGAGCGGTTCAGCACACCGAACCCGCCCGCGGTCTCCTCGAAGACGGGGCTTCCCCTCCCGACGGCAGGGCCGCCGCGAGGTGCCCCGCCGACACCGACGCCCGACCCGAATGCGACTCCGGCGGCGTTCGGGCCGTTCCGGCTGATTCCGCCCGGCTGGGAGGGCGAGGCAACCTCCGAAGCATTGCCGCTCCCGGAGGGGATGATCGTGACCTCCGACCCCGCGGAGGTGCCGCGGTCGCCACTCTACCGGGCCGTGCCGGACCACCTGCTCCGCGGCGACCTCGGCCTGGTCAGCGCCGACGCCGGGACCGTG
>CADEHD010000183.1 GCA_902827055.1 uncultured Chloroflexota bacterium
CGAGCGGCGCGCGGCGGAACGTGCCGGTCACGTCCCAGCCGCCCTCGAGGGCCTGCCGGGCGACCTCGGCGCCGAGCGTCCCGCTGGCTCCCGTGACGAGGAGTCGCGGCATCGCGCCGTTACGTCCGGTTGACGGTGGTGACGCCCCGCACGCTCTCGAGGCGGGTCATCAGCGCCGCGAGCTGCGCGAGGCCTTCCGTCTCCAGGATCATCCGGACGGTAATCGTGCCGTCGACGGCGGAGTCGTGGCGCACCGCCGCGATGTTGACGTGCTGCGAGGCGACCAGCGCGGACAGGTCGCGGAGCAACCCGGGGCGATCCCAGGCAACCACCTCGATACTGGATTCGTAGACGTTGCCGGTCGGGCCCCAGTCGCACTCGACGAGGCGTTCGATCTCATCGACGTGCTTCACGGTGTGGCAGCTCGCGCGGTGCACGGTCACACCTCGGGCGCGGGTGACGTAGCCGAGAATCGGGTCGCCCGGGAGTGGACTGCAGCACTTCGCGAGCACCGTGTGGAGGCCGCCCGTGCCCAGGACGCGCACTCCCGCCGGCCCGAGCTTGCCCGGGCGACCGGTCGGCGCGAGGGCCAGGACCTCGCTCTCCTCGTGCTCCGCGAGTAGCAGTCCGAGGCGCTGGAGGGACACGTCGCCGTAGCCGATGGCGGCCAGCATGTCGTCGTGCTCGGTGTAGCCGAGGCGCGCGTGGAGATCGGGGGGCAGCTCGCGCAGCCCGAGGCGGCGCCGCTCGCGCTCGAACATCTCGCGCCCTCGCGCGATGTTCTCCCCCTTCTGCTGGCGCCGGAACCACTGCCGGACCTTCTGTCTCGAGTTACTCGAACCGAGGTACCCCAGGTGCTCGACGAGCCAGTCGCGCGACGGGCCCTTCGGCGTGCGGCTGCGGATGATCTCGACCACGTCGCCGTTCTCGAGCGGCGTGTTGAGGGGGACCATGCGGCCGTTCACGCGCGCGCCGGCACACTGGTGCCCGAGGTCCGTGTGGATCCGGTAGGCGAAGTCGATCGGCGTCGATCCGCGAGGGAGGACGCGCACCTCGGCCTTCGGTGTGTAGACGAAGACCTGGTCGGCGAAGACGTCACTCTTCACAGACTCGAGGAAGTCCTCCGTGCCCGACGCTTCCTGCTGCCACTCGATGAGGTGGCGCAGCCAGGCCATGCGCTCATCGAAGCGGACGTCGCGGCGACGCCCTTCTTCCTTGTACGACCAGTGGGCAGCGACGCCGTACTCGGCGACGTCGTGCATCTCCTGCGTGCGGATCTGCACCTCGAACGGATGCGCGCCGGGGCCCAGCACCGAGGTGTGCAGCGACTGGTAGAGCGACTCCTTGGGACTCGCGATGTAGTCATCGAACGTCCCGGGGATCGGGTGCCAGGTCTGATGGACCACGCCCAGCGCGTTGTAACAGTTGGCCACCGAGTCAACGAGGACGCGCACGGCCAGCAGGTCGTAGATCTGGTCGAACGAGCGGCCCTGTTCGGCGTAGCGGCGCATCTTGTCGTAGAAGGAATAGAGGTGCTTCGCGCGCCCGCTGACCTCGGCAGGGATGCCCGCCTCCTCGAGGGCCGTGCGCAGCTGCTCCTCGACCTGCGCGACGAACCGCTCGCGCTCGGCCCGCCCGGACGCGACAGCGTCCTCGGCGCGCTGGTACTCCTCCGGCATCAGGTAGCGGAACGCGAGGTCCTCGAGCTGCCACTTGAACTGCCAGATGCCCAGGCGGGCGGCGAGGGGCGCGTAGATCTCCATGGTCTCGCGGGCCAGGCGCTGCTGCCGCGACCGCTCGAGGGGCTCGAGCGTCCCCATGTTGTGCAGGCGGTCGGCGATCTTGAGGATGACGACGCGCACATCCTCGGCCATCGCCACGAACATCTTGCGCAGCGTCTCGGCATCGATGTGGCTGGCGTCCGTGACGTGGATCGCCGAGATCTTGGTGGCACCCTCGACGAGGCGCGCCACGTCATCGTTGAAGCGCTCGCGCAGCTCCTCGATGGTGACGTCGCAGTCCTCGACGACGTCGTGGAGCAGCGCCGCCGCGATCGTGTGGGGGTCCATGCGCAGCCCTGCGAGGAGCGCCGCGACCGCAATCGGATGGGTGATGTAGGGGTCGCCGGACTGGCGCAGCTGGCCTTCGTGGCAGGTGGTCGCGAACTCGTAGGCGGCGCGAATCTCCTCCACCCGGGGCTCGGGGAGGTAGGCCGGAAGCGCCTCGAACAGCTCGCGGGCACCGGCGGGCGGCCTGATGGTCGTGGCCATAAGCCAGTGTAGCCCGCGCCCGCCCTCAAATCTGCCCCGGAGGTCCCTCGGGGCGTCGGGGAACACCCTGCCGACGCGCCGCGGCGGCCCCGAGCCCACCCCTAGCGACGCACGAAGTGCCGCCCGAGCTCCGGCGTCGGGCGCGCGAACGCCCGGTACTCGGCGGTGGGGTGTCCCAGCGCAATCAGCGCCTGCGGCTGCCAGGACCCCTCGAGGTCCAGCGCCGCCCGCACCGCGTCCTGCGCGTAGAGCGGCGCCGAGATCCAGAAGGCACCAAGCCCGCGCGCCGATGCCGCGAGCAGGATGTTCTGCATCGCTGCACCGAAGGAGTGCGTGGCCAGCGTCCACTCGGCGCGCCGGCGGCGATCGTCCGCGTACACGCGGAGGCCTTCGGCGACCGCGCACCCCAGGAGGAGCGTCGGCGCCTCCTCGATCTGCCGTCGTGAGCGTGCGAGGGCCCGCTCCTGCTGGGCCGCGGGTACCCCGTCCGCCACGAGGTCGGCGCGCCACGCTTCGCCCATTGCCGGCGCGAGCTCGGAACGGCGCGCCGGCGACACCTCGGCGAATCGCCACGGCTGGGTGTGGTGTGGCGCGGGGGCCAGCAGTGCGAGGGCGACGAGCGACTCGACCTCGGATGGCGCGAGCGGCGGCCCCTCGAGTCCACGAATCGAGCGCCGCGAGCGGATCACCGACTCGATGACGATCGTGCGCGCGCGGCGCTCGCGATCCTGAATGTTGGTCATGCTCGCCCCGCTCCGCCGCGACTCGCCTGTCGCCAGTCGCGTGGCCGCGAGTCTAGCGGGCGCGCTGCCCGGGCCGCCGCTAGACTCGGCCGTATGGCTGAACTTCGCGCCCCTCGAGGCATGCACGACCTGCTCCCGGACGACGAGACGCTCTTTGAGCATGTGGTCAGCACGGCCACGCGCGTCGCCCGCTCCTTCGACTACCACCTCGTGCGGACGCCCATCGTCGAGGACGCGCGTGTGTTCCTCCGCACCGCGGGCGACGACTCCGACATCGTGTCAAAGGAGATGTACGTCTTCGAGGACCGCGGCGGCGACCGGCTGGCGCTGCGCCCGGAAGGCACGGCCGGGGTCGCCCGCGCCTACCTCGAGCACGGCATGGCCTCCCGACCGCAGCCGGTGCGCCTCTTCTACTGGGGCCCCTTCTTCCGCTATGACCGCCCTCAGGCGGGGCGGTATCGGCAGTTGCACCAGTTCGGCGTCGAGTGCATCGGGGACCCGTCGCCGGAAGCGGACGTCGAGGTGATCGAGTTGCAGCGCGAGATCTACCGCGCGCTCGGGCTGACCGACCTCGTGCTGCGCGTGAACTCGATCGGGACGCCGGCGACGCGGCGCGCGTACGAGGAGGCGCTCCGCGAGCACTTCCGACCGCACCTCGCGACGCTCTCCGCCGACTCCCGCCGCCGCTTCGAGACGAACGTGCTGCGCATCCTCGACTCGAAGGAGGACGCGGCTCACGAGGCGCTGCGCACCGCGCCCAGCATCCTGGAGCACCTGTCGGTCGAAGACATGGCGCACTGGGATCGCGTCTGCGCGCTGCTCGATGAGCTGGACATTGCGTACGAGGTCGACGCGCGCATCGTGCGTGGCCTCGACTACTACACGCACACGGTCTGGGAGTTCGAGCCGCGCGCCGCGGGCGGCCAGTCGACGGTGGGCGCGGGCGGCCGCTACGACGGGCTCATCGAGGCCATCGGGGGGCCGCCGACGCCGGGCGTCGGCTGGGCCACGGGCATCGAGCGCCTGATGCTGAACCTCACGGCCGCCGAGCTCGCCCCGGTTGCGCCACCCCTCGATGCGGTGACCGTGCCGCTGGGCGCCGATGGCGCGGCGGCCTGCGCCCGCGTTGCGGCCTCGCTGCGAGCGGCGGGATTCGCCGTCCGCAACGGGACGCCGGGCCGCTCGATGCGTGCGGCGCTGCGCGCCGCCGACGCCTCGGGTGCGCGCTTCGCGGTGATCATCGGAGACCGCGAGGCGGCGGCGGGCACCGTGCAGCTCAAGCCGCTGGTGGGCGGCGGCGAACAGGTCGAGATGCCAGTCCTCGAGGTCCCCACGCGCCTCCGCGACGCCCAGGCCTGAGTCGGGGTGAGGGAGCACGCGCGACCGCGGCGCAGCGGCGGTCGACGCTAGACGAGCCTTGGCTGGGGACCAGGGATTCGAACCCCGACTGACGGATCCAGAGTCCGCTGTCCTACCATTAGACGAGTCCCCAGCGGCTCCACCGAACGTACCAGACCGGCCGCCCACGCGTAAGCGGCCCTCGCCCGATGGACGCCCGGGCCCGCGGCCGCACAACGCCTCGAGGGTGGGCGGGGGGCGTTCGGGCATGCGGCAAGCGACGTGCTCGCCGCGGCTGGTACT
>CADEHD010000184.1 GCA_902827055.1 uncultured Chloroflexota bacterium
GCGCGCGACGGCTGCCGCGAGGTCGCCCGCCGCTCGCGCCGCGTCGCCACCCGCCGTCTCGACGTCCGCAGCCGACGGCACGAGCGCCTCGAAGAACGCGCGCGCCTGCGGCTCCGGCACCGCCCCCACGAACTGTCTCGCCAGCTTGCCGTCCTTGAACGCCATGACGTGGGGGATGCTCTGGATGCGGAGCTGTGAGGCGACGCGGGGGTTCTCGTCGGTGTTCAGCTTCACCAGCCGCACGCGACCCGCGTACTCCTCCGCCAGCCCCTCGAGGACGGGCCCGATGATCCGGCACGGCCCGCACCACGGAGCCCAGAAATCGACCACCACGGGCAGCTCGTTCGAGCGCTCGAGCACCTCCGTGGCAAACGTCGCGTCAGTCACCTCTGCGAACGCCGCAGCCATCGCCTTCCCCGCATCTCCCGCGCACCCGACAGCTTTCGGAGGATAGCGAACGCGGCAGCCCGCGGAACTCCGCGGCGAGGCGCGCGCCTAGACCTCGGGGAGGTCGTGCTCCTCGATCATCCCGGCGGCCACGGTGTCGTTGGTGACTTCGTCGATGAGGATGAACGAGCCAGTGGCGCGGTTGACGCGGTACGGGTCGTAGCACAGCGGCTCGGTGGTGCGGAGACGCACACGCCCGATGTCGTTCAGCCGCAGCGGCGCCTCGTCGGTGTCGAGCGCCAGCGTCTCGACGTTGAGGCGACACACGATGGCATCGATCATCGCTCGCACCCGACGCGTGCCGTGCTTGAGCACGAAGCGCCGCCCGGGCTGCAACTCGGAGCGGTCGGTCATCCAGCAGACCATGGCCTCCAGCGCCCGCCCCACTCGAGGTGGCGCCGCAGCGCTCGCGATCGTGTCGCCCCGGCCCACATCGAGCTGGTCCGCCAGTCGCAACACCACCGACATTGGCGCGACGGCCTCATCGAGCGCCACACCGGCGTCGTCGATGGCCGCGATGCGAGAGCGCCTCCCCGAGGGCAGCACCACCACCTCGTCGCCCACGCGCATCGGACCGCCGGCCATCGCGCCGGCGTAGCCGCGGTAGTCGTGGAACTCGTTGCGCATCGGGCGGATCACGAGCTGCACCGGGAGTCGGCCGCCGACGTCCCCGGTCCGCGAACCGACCTCCACCTGCTCGAGGTGCTCGAGCAACGTCGGCCCGTCGTACCAGGGCATGCAGGCGGACCGTTCGACGACGAAGTCGCCGTTCAGCGCCGAGATCGGAATGCAGGTCACCGCCCCCACATCGAGGCGCGATGCGAGCTCCTGGAACTCCGCCGCGATCGCTCGGAATGTCGCCTCCGAGTAGTCGACGAGGTCCATCTTGTTCACGCACAGCACCAGGTGCCGGATCCCGAGGAGCGACGAGAGATAGGCGTGCCGCCGCGTCTGCTCGACGATCCCCGCCCGAGCGTCCACCAGCACCAGCGCGAGGTCGGCCGTGGATGCGCCGGTGACCATGTTGCGCGTGTACTGCACGTGCCCGGGGCTATCCGCGATGATGAACTTCCGCCGAGGCGTCGCGAAGTAGCGGTACGCGACGTCGATCGTGATCCCCTGCTCGCGCTCGGCGCGCAGCCCGTCCGTCAGCAGGGCGAGGTTCACATACTCGTCGCCGTGCTCGCGGCTCGCCCGCTCCACCGCCTCGGGCTGGTCCTCGAGGATCTGCTTGGAGTCGTAGAGCAGCCGCCCGATGAGGGTGCTCTTCCCGTCGTCGACAGAGCCGGCCGTCGCGAACCGCAGCAACTCCGAGGGCGTCTCGGGAGCCCCATCGTCGGTCGCGCTGGTCACATCAGCGCTGCCCGCCTCGCGAGCCACATCTACCGCTTCGCCCGCAGCACCCGCCGTACCTGCAGCACCCACTAGAAGTACCCCTCGCGCTTGCGGTCCTCCATCGCGGAGTCGGACGAGCGGTCGTCCGCGCGCGTCTCGCCGCGCTCCGTGATCCGAGTCGCGGCCACCTCGGCGATGACCTGCGGCACCGTCGAGGCCGTCGACGCAACCGCCGCCGTGCACGTCATGTCGCCCACCGTCCGATACCGCACCGTCGCCTCGAAGGGCGTCTCGCCCGGGAGCAACTGCAGGTACGGACTGGTCGACATCAGCATGCCGTCGCGCTGGAACACCTCGCGCCGATGCGCGAAGTAGATCGACGGGATCTCGAGCTGCTCCTCGGCGATGTACTGCCAGACGTCCAGCTCGGTCCAGTTCGAAATTGGGAAGACGCGGATGTGCTCACCGCGGCGATGCAGGCCGTTGTAGAGGTCCCACAGCTCGGGGCGCTGGTTGCGCGGGTCCCACTGCCCGAACTCGTCGCGGAACGAGTACACGCGCTCCTTCGCCCGCGCGCGCTCCTCGTCGCGGCGCGCCCCGCCGAACAGCGCGTCGAAGCGATGCTCCGCGATGGTGTCCAGGAGCGTCACGGTCTGGAGGCGGTTCCGCGAGGCACGCGGACCGGTCTCCTCCACCACGCGCCCCGCGTCGATCGAGGCCTGCACGGACCCCACGACGAGGCGCACGCCCAGCTCGGCAACCCGCCGATCGCGGAACTCGATGGCCTCCGGAAAGTTGTGCCCGGTATCGATGTGGACCACGGGGAACGGGATCTTGCCGGGCCAGAACGCGCGCTCCGCGAGCCGGAGCAACACAATCGAGTCCTTGCCGCCGCTGAACAGGAGCGCCGGCCGCTCAAACTCCGCCACCACCTCGCGCATGATGTGGACCGCCTCGGCCTCCAGGACGCGGAGGTGCGAGAGGCGCGACGCGCCCGACCGCCCTTGCGCGGCGCTCGCTCCTCGCGAGGCGCGCTCGGCGGCGGCGGCCGCACTGTCCGGGGTGGGCGGCGCCGGGACGGCCGGTGTGCTGGTGGCGAGTGGCGCAGCGTTCATTCTCGTAATTCCCGCTCTACAAACTCAAGTTTCGGCCCAAAGAACTCCCCCGTCCAGTGGCGGACGGGGGAAGCTCAAAGGTGACCAGGGTCACCTGCTACCCGGGATCCATGCCTACACGGCGCACTCGCCCTCGCCACGCTCGAGGACGTACAGGCCCTCGCGCTCCCAGTCCACGAACTCGTTCATGCCCTCCAGCGAGAAGGCTGGCGGCAGCGTCAGGTCCTTGATGGCCGTCTCGAACGGCTCGAACCCGACGCGGTCGAGGAACGCGTTGAACTCTTCGCCCGCGGCGCGGTCGCGCTCGTAGAGGCGCACGAAGCGCTCGAAGGCCTCCGGAGCGCGCTTCGCCGGGATCCGCGCCTTCATCAACGTCCCGATGCGCAGCGAGGCGCCGTCGCGTCGCGACCCCCCGAGGAACACGTGGTACGCCGGCACCTGCCGCTCGCCCGACTTGATCGCCGCCCCGTGGAACCCGATGTTCCCCAGGTGGTGCTGCCCGCACGAGTTGGGGCAGCCGCTGACGTTGACCAGCATCCGCCGGGTCAGCGGGTCCGTGACCTGCATCGCCTCGATGCGCTCGGTGAGCGCGCGGTTGAGGCCCATCGAGGCGGTGATCCCGAGCTTGCACGAGTCGGTGCCGGGGCACGACACCACGTCGCCGATCTCCTGCACACCCGCGCCGCCCAGGCCCAGCGCCTGCAGCTCGCGCCAGAGGCCGTACACCGCGTGCTCCGGGATCCACCGGAACACGAAGTTCTGCCACTGCGTCGTGCGCGCTCGACCGTTGCCGTAGCGGCGCATGATCGCCGCGAGGCCGCGGAACTCGCCCGGGTCGAGGTCGCCCTGGGGCACGCGAATCTGGACCGCGACGAACCCGGACTGGCGCTGAGGACGCACGGCGGACCGAGCCCACTCCTCGAAGGCGGCGCGGTCGTCGCCCGGCTCGGGCAGGTTGCCCGGGGCGCGCGGCGTGTCCGCCTCCTCGTCATCGAGGAACAGGAGCCGGTCCGGCTTGAACGTGTCGGCGTCCGCCTGCGCCCACTCCTTCTGCATCTCCTCCTGGACCATGCGCTGGAACTCGGCCTCCCCGACGCGCTGCACCAGGAACTTCAGGCGGGCCTTCGCGAGGTTCTTCCGCAGCTCGGTGGCGGCGTTGAAGATCCGCAGCACCGCCTCGGAGACCTTGAGGTACTCATCAACCGACACGAACTCGCTCAGCACCAGCGCCTTGCGCGCAAAGATCGAGAGGCCGCCACCCGTGACCATCTTGAAGCCACGGACTTCCTTGCCGTCGATCACGCGCACGCGCGGGATGAAGCCCAGGTCGTGGATGTCCACGATCCCCTCGTCCAGGTCGGAGCCCGAGAACGTGACCTTGAACTTCCGAGGCAGGAGCTGCGTGATCTCGTTGCGCACCCAGTAGCGCACGAAGGCGCCGGCGTACGGCGTGATGTCGAACGGCTCGTCGTCACGGATGCCTGCCCACGGGTCGCCGGTCACGTTCCGCACGACGCTGCCGCACGCCTCGCGCGACGACAGCCCCACTTCGCCGATGCGGCGCAGGACGTGGAACATGTCCGGCAGCGGGACGTGGTGGATCTGGAAGTTCTGTCGAGTGGTGATGTGCGCCTTCTGCAGCGGCGCGTAGCGCTCGACGACGTCGGCAAGCACATCGAGCTGATCCGGCGTCACCCCACCGAACGGCAGCTTGATGCGGATCATCTGGCGCGCCGGCTGGCGCTGTCCG
>CADEHD010000185.1 GCA_902827055.1 uncultured Chloroflexota bacterium
GAATCATGGCCTGGGCCTGGCCGTCCGCGTCGGGGGCGGCGTCGTCGGTGGCGTCGAACGACCAGCCGACGCCCGCCAGCTCGCCATAGATGCGCGCGCCGCGTTCGAGGGCCAACTCCTCGGCCTCGATCACGAGGATCCCCGCGCCCTCGCCGAGCACGAACCCGTCCCGGTTCGCGTCGAACGGCCGCGAGGCGTGCTCGGGGTCACCGTTGTTGTGCGACAGCGCACCCAGCCGGCCCATCGAGGACAGCGCCAGCGGGGTCACCATCGCCTCGGCGCCGCCCACCAGCACCACGCGCGCCTGCCCCAGCCGGACGAGGTTGAGCGCGTGCCCCAGCGCGTCGGTCCCCGATGCGCACGCGGTGTTCACGGTGGTGTTCGGACCGCGCACGCCCAGCTCGCGCCCCACTCGGGCGGCCGCCATGTGCTGACCCATGCGCGTGATGATCAGGGGGTCGACGCGGCCCGGGCCTCGCTGGGTCAGGACGTCCCACTCGATGCCCATGTTGAAGCAATCACCCGAGGTGCCGATCACCACCCCGATGTCGTCCTTGGTCGACGCGTCAATCACGAGTCCCGCGTCGGCCACGGCCTGCTTCGCGGCAGCCAGCGCGAACTGCGCGAATCGCCCGGTGCGCCGCGCGGTCTTGCGATCCATGTACAGCTCGGGGTCGAAGTCCTTGACCTCCCCCGCGATCTGGACCGGCAGCAGCGTCGGGTCGCAGGACGTCACTCGCGCGATCCCGTTGCGGCCGCAGGACAGCCCGTCCCAGTACTCCTCGAGGGTGTTCCCAATCGGCGTGACCGCACCCAGGCCCGTGATCACGGCTCGATGGAGGGCGCGCTGAATCGGCATGGCAGCTCCGAGCACTACGCCGCCAGCGTGCGACGGCCGGACCGAGAGCCTCCCATGATACGCAGCGGTCCCCGTAACGACGCGCGCAGGTTCCCGAGGCGAGCCGGGTAGCGTGGCCTCAGGACCAATGCGTCAGGGACGACCGCTCCGAGCCGGCTCGATACTGGCGGGCGATGGCGCGGCGACGCCCTTACGAGGCCGGCGCGAACCGCGTCCCCTCGAACGCGTGCTCCTGGTGCGATCCCGCCTCCACGTCCGTGTTCAGGCGCGAACGCACGGACAGCACGTGGTTGCTCTGCGCGGCCACCTCCGCCGAGTGTGCGTCCTCCCACACCGTGACGCGCCCCACCAGCGCGTCGCTCGAGTGCAGCCCGTAGCCTTCGATGAACCCCGGCTGCTTCGCAAAGAACGCGGCGAGATCGTCCAGCAGCTCTTTGACCTCGGCGTGGCGTCCGGCCTTCGGCTGCATCAGGGAAACGCGCACGTACGACATAGGTACCTCTCCACTCTGACCGGGGTCCGGTCATACTCCGGCAGGGGTCAGTCTACGTCGCGACCTGCGATCGCCACCGGGACTCCCGGACTTTGGTCATGTGACTTTAGTCACTGCTCGCGGTGGGCGGCGCTGGCGATCGTGGTACGGTCCTGGCGTCGCACCAAGGGGGAGTCATGTACCGCACGATCCTGCTCACCAACGATGGCTCCGAGATCGCACGCGCTGCCACGCCCCACGCGCTCCATCTTGCGTCGATGGCGCCCGAGGCCACCATCGTCTGCGTGACCGTCATCGATACAGTCGCCCAGCTCCTGGCCCAGGCGACGCCCTCCGGCTGGGGCTACGACGGCGGACGCATCGCCGTCGAGTCCGCCGAGGCCGCGGTGGCCGCCGAGCGCGCCGAGGCGGAATCGGCACTGGCCGCCCTCAAGGCGGAGTTCGAGAGCAAAGGCGTGCGCTCCGTCCGCACGGCGATCCTCGAGGGGCACGCGGGGACTGCCATCGTGGACGCCGCCGCCGCCGAACAGGCCGACGTGGTTGTGATGGCGACTCATGGGCGTGGTGGAATCGGTCGCGCCCTCCTCGGATCCGTGGCCGACCACGTGGTCCGACACGCCCCCTGCCCCGTGCTGCTCGTGCGCCCACCGCGCGAGTAGTCCTGTAATCCCGCGTCGACCGCCGTCGAACGGGACCGCACACCTCGCGGCGTGCTAGCGTGCGCGCGGGGTTTGCGATGGGATACACGCCCCACTAGGACGGCGGTCTCGTGCCGGACGACGCCGAACGACTCCGGAGCGCCTTCGCGCGCGGCGAGCTGCTTCACCCCGTCTCCGCCACGCCCAGCCTGGTCGACCTCGCTCGCGCCCTGGCGATGCGCGCCGACGTGCCCGATGTCGAGGTGTCGCCGGCCGCCCTCGAGCTGCGCGACGCCGTCGGCCCCGCCGAGCACCTGCTCCTCGTCCTGGTGGATGGGCTCGGCCTGGTTCACTTGCAGACGGAGGCGCGGGCGCCGTTCCTCCGCGAGCACCTCGTCCGGACGTTGCTGACCCCGTTTCCCTCGACGACGGCCGTCGCGCTCACCTCGCTCGCGACCGGCGCCTGGCCCGCCCGGCACAGCATCACCGGCTGGTGGTCGTACATCCCGAGCATCGGGGCGACGGTGACCGCGCTGCCCTTCACCCGTCGCATCGACGACAAGGCGCTGGAGCTCCTGGGCGTCACCGCAGAGGACGCGTTCCCCGTGCCATCGATGTGGGGCGCATGCCCTCGCGATGTGCTGTGCGTGCAGCCCAGCCGGATCGCCGGCACCACGTACTCCGTGTACCAGACGGGTGGTCACGCGGCGGCCGGGTACGGCCCCATCCGCGAGGCCTTCGAGCTCACCTGGCGCCACGTCGAGCAGGCCGACGGACCGACGTTCACGTACCTCTACTTCCCCCAGTTCGACGCGGCGGCGCACGACCGTGGCGTGCTCTCCGTCGAGGCCCAGGGCGCCCTCGGCGCCATCGACGAGGGACTACGCGAGCTGGTGGGCCGCTTCGCGGGCCGCGTACGCACGGTCGTGACGTCCGACCATGGCCACGCCTTCGTCCCGGAGGAGCGACGCCACCGCCTCCGCTCCGGCGATGCGCTGGCCTCGATGCTGCGCGACCTGCCGTCCGGGGACATGCGCGCGCCCTCGTTCCACGTGCGCCCGGAGTCTCGCGAGGCGTTCGCCGAGGGCTTTCGCACGCGCTTCGGACACTCGTTCGTGCTCCTGACCCCGGACGACGTGGAGGAGCTGCGGCTCCTCGGGCCTGACCCGCTGACCGAGGAGACGCGCGCCCGCCTTGGCGACTTCGTCGGCGTGTCGCTGGGGATCGACGTCTTCGGCTACGTCACCGCCGATGGCAATCGCCGCGCCCTCCAGCAACCGTCCCACCACTCGGGGCTGACGGCGCTGGACATGCAGATCCCGCTCATCCTCGCGTAGCGACCCGTGGACGCCGGACGCGACCGCCCAAGCGCGCTCGTCATCTCCCACCGCACGCACATGGGCACGCACCCCGAGAACTCGCTCGCGGGGATCGCCGCCGCCCTCGTCGAGGGCGTGGATGGCATCGAGTTCGACGTGCGCTCGTCCGCCGACGGCGTGCCAATGCTGCTCCACGACGCCGGCCTCGATCGCACCTATGGCGACCCGCGCCTGCTCTCGGCGCTCAGCGCTGCCGAGGCCGCCGCGGTCGGCGTGCCCACCCTCGTCCAGGCGCTCGCCGCCGTCGACGGGCGAGCCACGCTCTACATCGAGGTGAAGGAGGCCGGTCTCGGCGAGTCGGTTGCGCGATGCGTCCGGGCCGCGCGCGCCGAGGCGTGGACGTGGATCTGGGCCTTCGACCCCGCCGTGGCCTCGGAGTACCGCGCCGCGCTCCCGGAGGTGCCGGTCGCGCTCAACGCGAGCTCGGCTAGCGCCGGGGCGTTCGGCTACGCGTCACCCATCGGGGTGGCCGTCGAGCGCGGCCTCGCCGCGGTCACCCTCGACCACCGCATGGTGACCCCCGGGCTGGTCGACGACGCCCACCACCGAGGCCTGCTCGTGTTCACGTGGACGGTGAATGAGCGCGCCGACATCGAGGCCATGCGGGCGGCGCGCGTCGACGGGATCTGCAGCGACCACCCCCAACGCATCCGTGACGCCCTCAACGGCCGCCCACCCACGGGCGGGGCGTCCCAGCCGCGCTCGGGTGCGTGATGGCGAACCCGGCTCAACGCCTATAGGAGCGCCTCGGCTTCCGGGTCGTCGGCGAGACGGATACGCACTACCTGATGCGCGCAGACCCTCGTTGAGGCAGGCTGTCCCCTCGGGTGCGATCCCAGGTCCACACCGTGACACTCGAGGTGCCGCTCCCGCGATCATCCGTTCGCCCTGAGCCTGTCGAAGGGCCAGCCGTCCACCATCCAGCCCGAATCGAGCAGCCTCCGGCCCAGGCCCGCAACCATCACCCCGTTCGCCCTGAGCCTGTCGAAGGGCCAGCCGTCCACCATCCAGCCCGAATCGAGCAGCCTCCGGCCCAGGCCCGCAACCATCACCCCGTTCGCCCCTGAGCCTGTCGAAGGGCCAGCCGTCCGCCACTACAGCCCGAATCGAGCAGCCTCCGGCCCAGGCCCGCACCCATCACCCCGTTCGCCCTGAGCCGGTCGAAGGGCCAGCCGCCCACCACTACAGCCCGAATCGAGCAGCCTCCGGCCCACCGATGACGTAGGCCGCACGCCCGCCA
>CADEHD010000186.1 GCA_902827055.1 uncultured Chloroflexota bacterium
AGGTCGTAGTCTCCCGAGGACGCCATCGCGCAGATGGCGTTGATGCTCGCGAAGCTCGCCGCGTGCGACCAGGCGGCGGCCGCGCCGAACGCGCCCGTGCCGGTGCGGGTCATCGCGAACACGTTGGCACCGACGGCGTAGAACACGGCCGCCGTCCCGCTCGAGGCGAGCAGCGCGCAGGAGACGGCCGTGATGGTCCCGACGCCGGACGCCAGCGAGACCGGCGCGCTCCACGTCGCCCCGCTGTCGGTCGACTCGATGAAGCGCACGGTGTTGGTCCCCGCGGCGTTGTTCTCGTAGACGCAGATGATCCGCGCGCCGTTGGCGCTGAGGCCCAGCCGCTCCGACACGCTCGCGGTCTCGATGGTCGTCCACGACGAGTACGTGCTCCCGCTCGAGGGACTGGCGACTCTCGAGACGAGCAGGTTGGCGGCGACCGGGTCGATACGCGCTCGGACGAGCGAGCCGTCCGCCGGTACGACGGCGAGGCAGGGTCCCTCGTTCTCGCTCCCGCTGTACCACGACGACCAGCGGAGGTTGGTGACCCCGAGGTGCTTATCGGTGAGCTCGACCTTCACGTAGGGCTGCACGCTCGGCTGCTTCGAGGCGGTGACGAGGGCGGCGGCGATGCTCCTCACGTGGGTGCCTACTCGCCCAGGGGCCGGGTACCGAGCGCGGCCGAGACGGGCACGTAGAGACGGCGGGCACGGACGCGGCGCTCGCGCCCGTACTTGGCGAGTGCCCGGTGGAACGAGGCCATGCGTTCGGCGCCCCAGGTGTGGAAGTGACTCCACGCGTCCGCGCCGCCGACGTTGATGCGGTTCGTCGCGTACGAAGCCCACTCGAGCGCGGCGTACGCGGCGGCACCGGTCGCGACGACGTCCTCGAGCGCGGCGGGGAGCGTGGAGCTGCTCGCGTCCAACGTGTGCAACCGGGAGTAGCGCACCACGACGCTCTCCCCGGCACCCGGTGCGCCCTCGATGAGGAGCGTGAGGGTGTCGCCCCAGAGCGAGTGCGGCACGAGCGACGGCGGGTACAGCCCGGTCGGATACTCGACGGCCTCGATGGCCACGCGGTCGGCAAGCGAGTTGATTGCGAGGTCGCGGCTTCCGGCGACCGTGGTCAGCGTCGCGCTGGCCTCGAGCGGCGCGGCCAGGGAGAGCTCGCGCAGCGCGCGGTCGATGTGGCGGTCGATCTCGGCGTCGGTCCAGCGGTAGCTGGCGGAGTCCTCGTCGCGGAGGTCGCGACGGACCCGGGCACGCATCGTGGGCAGGTCCATGGCAGGTCCTTCCTCGAGACCCGGCGCGGCACAGGAGGCCACGCTCGTGCGGGCCGGGGAGTCACTCGGCCCGCACGAGCAGCGGGGGGACGGACTAGGGGCGCACGCCGGTGAGCTTGGACAGCTTGATGTCGCTGAACAGCGCGAGACCGACGTACCACTTCACCCGGAGGCGCGTCGCGTCCTTGGTCTCCAGGGCGCCGACGCGCTCCACGGTGAGGCCGCCCGGGCCACTCAGCCCGCTCAGCGCGCCCTCACCGAACTGCAGCGCGTAGATCGTCGAGCAGTCTGTCGAGGTGCCCACGGTCTTGGCGTCCGAGATGAAGTCGTTCACGCCGATCGGAACACCGTCGTAGTACTGGACCATGCGCCCGAACTCGTCGCGCTCGCTCTCCACGAGCCCGGAGCCCGCGGCGCGCGCGAGAGCGTTCAGCGAGCGGCGGGTGCGTCGCGACATCAGCAGCAGGTGCGGCTTGCCCACCTTGACGAGGTCGACCAACTCGTCGAGCTTGGCGAGCGTCAGCGTCGCGCCGTTGGTGCCCATCGACGCGGTCTGCCCCGCGATGGTGAGCTTGTCGATGCCATCGAACGAGTTGGCATCGACGCCGGTGTCGCCGTTGATGAACGCGTCGTCGAACTTCTGCTGCACGGCCTTGGCCTTGAGCGCGACCACGGCCGCCTCGAGGTCCTGCACGTTGTTCCGGGTCGACGACAGGTAGGTGTCGACGTCGGCGTCGCCACCGAGAATCTTGAGCGCCGCGGTCACCTGCGTGAAGGTCGGGGTGCTCTCGGTCCAGGTGCTGCCGACGGTGAAGAACGCGGCGGTCGCGGCGGCGTTCTCCCGGTTGTAGGTCAGGCCGTTGCCCACAATCTCGATGAACGGCAGTCGTTGCAGCACCGGGCTCTCCGAGACCACTGTCTCGATCACGCCCTCCAGCAGGACATCGTTGGAGAGCTTCGCGCCCTCGGTCAGCGTCAGCGCCATCGCCAGTCCCTTCTGCGGGCGACGCCCGCACCACCCGTGGGCTGCGAGGGTGACACCGGCTCGCCCCTGCTCGAATCGGCGTGTGGCACGGATGACGTACGTCGGGCGAACGACGGTGTCCCCGCGGAGACACACAGAGGGCCCGCGCGCGGCGGGCCCTCCGGACACGACCGGGTTGCTCGGGCGGCTAGCCGCGCACGCGCTCCTCGAGGCCGCGGCGGATCTTCTCGGCGGCGCTCATGCCGACCCGACTCGTCGCCGCGCGCGCCGGGGCGCCGACGGGGAACCCGCGCTCCACCCTCGACGCGGCCTCGGCGAGGCGTGCGCGGATCCCGGCGACGGCGGAGCGTGCGGCGTCGAGGGACGCGTCGAGCTCCTCGAGGCTCTCGCCGCTGATCAGGTCGGGTGGGAGGTCCGGTTCCTGGGCGAGGATCGCGTCGCGGTAGCGCGCGAGCACGGCTCGCGTCTGCGTGCGCTCGTGGTCGAGGGCGGCGCGTGCCGCCGCCAGCTGGTCGGCCTCCAGCGCCGCGAGCGCCTCGATCTCCTCGAGCGCGTCGGGCGTCGGGTCAGCCCCATCGAGGTCGTCGAGGTCGTCGACATCGCCATCGTCGCCCCCGTGCACGAGGTCCTGCGTGTCGTCGAGCTCGAAAGCGTCAGGCTCGGTGCGGTCCTCGATGAAGCACTCGGCGTCATCGGGCGGGTCGGCAGCCTGTCCCCAGTCTCGCTCCATCACGTTCGACTCCTTTCTGGTTCCGCGGGTGGCAGGCGACGAGCCTGACATGACTCCGTGCTTCCCCCGAGGGCCGAATGGCGCGCTATACGCACTTCGTACACTCCCCGCATGAACGCGCACGCCTCCACTCGCCTGCTGCTCCGGGAGATGACGCCGGACGACCTGGCCGCCGTGCGCCGCATCGAGGTCGAGGCCTACGAGGACGCGTGGCCGCAGACGACGTTCGAGCAGGAGCTTCGCAACGCGTTCGCGACGTACCTGGTGGTGGTGGACTGCTCGGACCCGCCCCTGGCCTCGCGCGGTGCGGCGCGGCAGCCGTGGTGGACTCGACTGCTGGGCAGCCCACCGGCCGTCCCGCCGGTGGTCGCCTACTGCGGAGCGTGGTTTCACGTGGATCAACTGCACGTCGTGACCATCGCCGTGGCGCCGGAGTACCAGGGCCGCGGCATCGCGCAGCGGCTGCTCCTCGAGTGCTTCGACCGCGCCGCGGCGGCCGAGCTGCGCAACGTTGCGCTCGAGGTGCGCCCATCCAACGCCCGCGCGCGCTCTCTCTACGAGCGCTTCGGCTTCCAGCAGGTGGGCGTCCACCGGGGCTACTACGCGAACAACGGCGAGGACGCGCTCGTCATGCTGACGCCCCACCTCGACGGCGCCGAACAGCGCGCGCGCCTCGAGGCGATCCGCCGCGACCTCGCCGAGCGGTTCCCGGACATCGACTGGGCGCTCGGCGGCGCCGAGGATGCGCCGCCCTGGGCGGCGTCCTAGGCGGCGTCGTCCCCGGCCGCAGGCGAGGGCATCGGGACGGGACGGGCGCCGGTCGCGGGCGCTGACTTCGGCATCGCGAGGTAGAGGGCGGTCCCGGCGACCGGCAGCGCGGCGCAGATGTAGAACCCGGTGGCGTACGAGGTGGCGTCGATCACCAGCCCGAGGATGATCCCGCCGAGGACTGCCCCGACATCCCACGCCATGGTGTAGGTGGCGGCGCCCCCGCCTCGGCTCTCGGGTGGGGTGCGGTCGATGATGAGCGCGAGGGCGGTGACCTGCACGGCGGCGAACGACAGCCCGTACACGACGGCCGCGGCGAGCAGCATCGCCTGGCTCTGCGGGGTGGTCACCATGATCAGCGCCACGGCCCCCAGCGCGAGCGATGGGAGGATGACCCGTGACCGGCCGATGCGATCCGACAGGCCCCCGCTGAACGCGCGGGCGACGAGCAACGCGAGCCCCCAGACGGTGTAGAACAGTCCGACGTTCCCCAGCCCGCGCTCGCTCGCGAAGAGGGGCAGGAACGCCTGCACGGCGCCGACCGTGGTGGTCATCGAGAGGAACACGAGGGCCGGGGCGACCGCGGGGCGGGTGATCCACACGCGCGCCCGAGTCACGGCGGCGAGCCGCACGCCCTCGTGGTCCGGGATGAAGACGGCGGTCGCGACTGCCAGCAGCGAGAACACAGCGCCGACGCTGAACGCGGCGGGGAACGACCAGCCGAAGGCCAGCGCGACCATCAGCGGGGCGCCGTACATCTGCGACACGGCGTTGGCGGACTGATACAGGCCCATCCCCAGGCCGCGCCGCCGCTCCGTGAGCA
>CADEHD010000187.1 GCA_902827055.1 uncultured Chloroflexota bacterium
ATCATGACCGCCATGACGATGCTGGCGCCCAGGGGGTTGAAGACGTCGATCCGGTCACCGAGGAGCGGTCGCAGCACGTCGAGGGTGATGAACGTCAGCGCGAAGTAGGCGTAGACGACCGTCGGCACGCTCGCCAGCGCCTCGAGGAAGGGCTTCAGCACGGACCGGACGCGCGGTTGGGCGTACGCCCCGAGGTAGACGGCGGACCCCAGGCCAAACGGGACGGCGAGGAGCAGCGACCAGACCACCACGTTGACGGTCCCAGCCACCAGCTCCCAGATGCTGAAGTCGATGGGTTCGAAGAAGGGCTGCCACTCGCCGATGTGGAAGAAGCGGGTGACGGGGACTTCGAGGAAGAACTCCGCGGCGCCCTCGAGCAGGACACTCACGATCAGGACCATCGCGACCAGGGAGACCGTGCCGCATGCGACGAGCGAGAGCTTGATCAGGTCCTCGCCGGGGCGACCGAAGCGCCGCCGCTGATAGAGCGGAGTGGTGGTCGGTGACTGCATCGGTGTGGATTCCCTGTCGGGGCCCGGGGGTGGTGGAGCCGAGGCCGGCGCTCGGGTGAGTGCGCCGGCCTCGGTTCAGTCGACGGTCGGTGGGTTACTGGACGACCGCGGTGAGCAGCGGCTGGATCTTGGCCTTCTGCTGCTGGAGCAGGGTCTCCGGGAGGGAGATGTACCCGACTTCCTTCGAGAGCTTGTTCGTGTTGTCGAGGTAGAACTGGACGAATCCACGCACCTCGGGGCGCTGCTTGATGAGGCTCTCGCGGGTGTAGATGAACAGGCCTCGGGAGAGCGGCGCGTAGGTCCCGTTGAGGGCGTTGTCGAAGGTCGGCTTGACGCAGCCGTTGCCGTTGTCGACTTCGACGGCCTTCAGCTTCTGGCCGGCCTCGAGGAAGTAGGCGAAGCCGAAGTAGCCGATGGCGTTGGGGTCGTTCTCGATGCCCTGGGCGAGCACGTTGTCGTCCTCGGAGGCCGTGCCATCGCCGCGGTGCTGGCCGCTGGAGGTGATGATCGCCTCGCGGAAGTAGTCGAACGTGCCGGAGTCGGTGCCGGGGAAGTAGAACTTGATGGGCTGGTTCGGGAAGTCGGGCCGGACCTGGTTCCAGGTGGTGGGGCCGTTGGCCGAGAAGAGGGCCTTGAGCTCGTCCTTCTTGAGGCAGCTGACGAAGGAGTTTCGCGGGTTCACCATCACCGTCAGGGCGTCGATGGCGACCTGCAACTCGACGACGTCGTTGATGCCGCCGTTGGCGCAGGCGGTCTTCTCGCGGTCGTTGATCTTGCGCGACGCGTCGCTGATCTCGATTTCGCCACGGCAGAACTTCTCGAAGCCGCCACCGGTGCCGGAGAACGCGACGTTGACCCGGGTCTTCGCCCCGGCCTTGCCGAACTCCTCAGCCACGGCCTCCGAGATGGGGAACACCGTCGACGAGCCGTCGATGCGGAGTTCACCGGCGAGGTTCGCGAGGCTGGCCTTGGCGGCCGCGGTGGCCGTCGTGGTTGCCTTGGTCTCGGCACCCGCGGCGGGGGTGCTCTTCGTCTCGGCGGTCCCGCCACTGCCACACGCCGCTCCGAGCAGCAGCGCGGCGGCCACGGCGGCGGCGCGCCACCCGATGTCCCTGACGCGTACGTTCATCCCTCTGGGCTCCCTTGGATGCGATTGGTGTACGACCCGAGAGTCGCCTGTGCGCGTCAACGCGCGATTAACACTCGGGTCAACGCCGGGTTAAAGCTCAGGCCGACTGGGCGAGTGCATCCCGGGCGTGGTCGAGGAGCTCCTCGACGTCCTGGATGACCTCCTCGGCGGACCAGCGGGCGTACTCCCCCTCCGTGTCGAGGTCGTTCGCGAGCCACGGGAGCAGGCGAGCAACCTCGGGGTCGTGCGCTACGTGCCGGTCGATCCAGAAGGCCTCGTCGGCCATCGCCATCAGCGTCATGCCGTCAAGGAACGCGCGGAGGATTCCGGAGAACGTCATTCGTTGCCTCTCACTCATGCGCCTCGCTCATGCGTCGATTGCCAGCCTTGACGTTAGGCCGGCGCGCCGGCCCCCCATCAACCCGGGGTTCACGCCGTGTCAAATCGAGGTCAAGGCTGGGCGGGGGCACTCCTCGCGAGTCCACGCGGCCCCCGGCCATCACGCGTGTGACGCTCACGTCGAATTAACCGAGCGCGCGCCTCGATTAACGCCGCGCGCACAGGGCGTTAACGGTGTCGCTCGACCATCCTCGCGCCATCCAGGGTCACACAGGCAGGGAGCACATGCCCAGTCAGGAACAGCGTCCCACTCAACCCGGAAGCAGCGCGCTCTCGCGACGGTCTCTGATCAAGGGCGCCGCGGTTGGCGCCGCCGCGCTCATGGTCGATGCCACGGTCGTCCCGCAACTGGGGATGACCTCGCGGTCGCTCGAGGCGGCGATCCTCGGGCAGAACACCGCGATTGGGCCGAGCACCACGCTCGCGCCGTTCATCGTCCCCACAGCCGCCGGTGTCGACCTCACGGCGCTGCTGACGGTGGGTGACCTCGCCGCCGACAACGGGTATCGCATGGTCGGTATCCCGGACGGGCTCGGCGCCTTCCTCGATGGCGGGCGTCGCGACTACGACCGTCGCAACGACCGCCGCGACGACGACGAGCGTCGTCGGGACGGTGCGACGTTCACCGTGTTGATGAACCACGAGCTCGGCGCCACCGCGGGCATCGTGCGCACCCACGGCTCGAAGGGTGCGTTCGTCTCCGAGTGGAAGATCCGGCGGAGCGACCTCAGGGTCCTGGAGGGCCGCGACCTCACGCCGGACGCCGCGCACGTCTACAACTGGGTCGGCGGCGCGTACGTCCCGGGGACGACCGCGTGGAACCGCTTCTGCTCCTCCGACCTCCCCGCACCGGAGGCCTTCCGGTTCCGCAACCTGGGGACGACCGAGCGGATCCTCCTCAACGGCGAGGAGAACAACGACGGTCGGGCGTGGGCGCACATTGCGACCGGGCCCAACAAGGGCCAGGCCTGGCAGCTCCCGCGCCTCGGGAGGCTGGCCTGGGAGAACGCGGTTGCCTCGCCGCGTGCGCACGAGAAGACGATCGTCATTGCACTCGACGATGGCGACCTGAGCACGGCGGCGACGACCGCCGCACCGTGCGAGCTGTTCGTGTACATCGGGACCAAGACCAGCACGGGCACCGAGATCGAGCGTGCCGGCCTCACCAACGGCAAGCTCTACGGCGTGAAGGTGACCGTGGGCGGGGTCCCCGTCGTCGAGGAGCACGCGACGACCGCCCTCGGCGGTGCGAGCGACACCAGCCCGGGCAACGCGGGCCGCTTCTCACTGGTTCCGATGGGCCCCGGCGACAGTGGTGACGTGAGCGCGTGGACAACGGGGGCGCAGCTGACAGCGGACTCCGTCGCCAAGGGCCTCCTGCGGATGCGTCGCATCGAGGATGGGGCGTGGGACCCGCGGCCCAACCGCGCCAACGACTTCTACTTCGTCACCACCGCGATCGCGGACCCGGCGCCGGCAACGACGTTCACGCCGAGCCGACTGTGGCGGCTGCGGTTTGACGACATTCAGAACCCGGAGGCTGGTGGCACGCTCACCAACCTGCTGCCGAACAGCAGCCCCCAGCGGATGATGGACAACATTTGCATCGACGGCCTGGGGCGAATCCTGATCCAGGAGGACCTGGGCAACACCTCCGTGCTGGGTCGGATCTGGCTTTACGGCATCGACTCCGGCGACCTCATCGAGGTGGCGCGGCACAACCCGACCCTTTTCGACCCGACGAGCCCGCACTGGATGACCAACGACGAGGAGGCCTCCGGCATCATCGACGCCAGCGAGATCCTCGGCGAGGGATGGTTCCTGCTCGATGTCCAGGCGCACAAGGCGATCGCCGCGCCTGACCCGTACGGACTCGTGCAGCACGGGCAGCTGCTGGCGATGTACGTCCCGCCCCGCCTCGGGCGGAGTGGGGGCAACCGCTAGCGATCACGCCTCGCGGCGAATTGCGCCGCACAAGGCACGCGGGGGCCCGACGCTCATCGGGCCCCCGGTTCGTTGCTGCGAGCCACGGGCGCCCGTGCACTGGTTCGCGCCAGCGCGCTCCACCCTCGAGAGCCGCGGCAGGGCCTCAGTCCGGTTCCGCCCGCCCCTCACCACCCCGTTCTGCGACACTTTCGTAAGGCTCTGCCGTTGCGGTCACGGTCCAATGAGATCGCAGATCCGGTGAGTGCCGGCGGAGGTGGCTGTGAGAACGCATGCGGTCGTGGCCGGTGTGCTGGCAGCAGCGGTCGCGCTGGGGGTGGCCGAGCTGGCCGCGGGGCTACTCGGCGCCACGTCGCTGGTGGTGGCAGTGGCGAACGTGGTGGTCGACAACACGCCGGGGTCCGTGGTGAAGGCCGCCATCGAGGCGCTCGGCACGCTCGACAAGCCGGTGCTGCTGCTCACGGTGACGCTGGCATCGCTGGGTATCGGCGGGGCACTCGGGCCGGTAGCGGCGCGCCGCGAGTTCGTCGGCGTGGTCGCCTTCGTGGTGTTCGGGCTCGTGGGGTTCCTCGCG
>CADEHD010000188.1 GCA_902827055.1 uncultured Chloroflexota bacterium
CCCGGCCACTTCGCCAGCGCGGCCTCGAACGCCTGGGGGGTGCCGGCGCGCAGCATCGCGAGGAACGGCGTGGTGAGGTCGCCGGTTTCGAGGGCGGTGCAGCGGAGCGCGACCGCGCGCGACTCGTACGGGATCACCGGACCGATGATCGGGCCGTGCCGTGTCTCGAGGACGCGCTCTTCGACGGTCTCCCCGCCGCTCACGAGGATCCGCTCCAGGCGCGTTCGGCCGGTCGTCCAGCCCTCGGGGGTGAGGTACCGCGTCGGATCTCCGGGGTCGACCTGCTCGATGTAGCAGTCGGAGACGTCGGCCATGCCGGCGGTGATCCCCCACGCCACGCTGCCGTTGTGTCCCAGCACGATGCCGGGAATGCCGACGATGCCTGCTCCCACGGCGTCGAACGTGGCGCCGGTCACGTGCGCCACGTGGAAGAACGCGGGCATGCGCGCCTGCAGATGCGGATCCGAGGCGAGCAGCGGCGCGCCGGTGGTCGTGCGGGAGGCGGACAGGGCCCACGCGTTCGAAGCGCCGCCGACGGGCAGTCCGGCCTCGAACGCGGCCTCCAGGGCGTGGAGGACGCGATCGACGGCGGGCACGTCGAGGCCGGTCGTGGTGAATGCGTCAGCGGGGTACACAGCGTCGAGGGCGAACGCACGCTCGGGCCCGAGGGCGGTCAGGAGGCGCTCGCGCAACAGCTCGGTGTCCCAGTTGAGGGCGAACGTGAACAGCACCAGGCGGGCCAGCGCGAGGGTGTGCTCGGGGTGCCAGGCCGCGGGCGGTGCATCGAGCAGCGCGTACTCGGGCGGCAGCGCGGACGTGGCCTCGATGCCGACGTTCACGCCGCGCGCGTAGGCATCGAGGAGCGCCCGCGCGTCGTCATCGAGACGGGCGTAGTCGCGCGCGGCCCGGTCCGCCAGTCCCAGGCGACGCATGAAGCGGTCGCTCTCGACGAGGCGCGATCCTGCCACCTCCGCGACCCGGCCGAGGGCAAAGCGGCGTGTGGAATCGAGCTGGAACAGCCGGTCCTGCGCGTGCACGAACCCGAGGCCGAACAGGGCATCGATGTCCGTGGTCGCGCGGATGTGGGGCACGCCGAACGTATCGCGCACGACCTCGATGTTCGCGGTGGTCCCGGCGACATCGTGGCGTCCCGCCAGCTGGGGGTGCGAACGCGTCGAGCGGGTGCGCGCCAGCGCCCGACTCAGCCGGAGAGCATCGGCCGAGGCGCCGCGTATCTGGGTGCGCGAGGGGAATCGCATCGCTGCAGGATACGGGGACTGACCGGCCGAGGCGACGCGGGACCAAGTTCACCTCGGCGGGCGCCGCCGCGGCCTACGCTGAGATCGAAGCAAGGACGACGGCAGGAGGACCCCATGACGACGTTCACTCGCGAGCAAGCGGCGGAGATCGCGGCGCAGGTCGGGATCGACTTCGCGCAGGTACCGTTCGACCTCGACCAGTTCACGCTCGGCGTGAACGTGGAGCTCGAGCACGGCTCGCGCAGCCCGGAGACGAACGTCACGAACGACGACCCGGTGACCACGGGCAGGATCGCCCTGGCACACCTGCGCGAGATCCCCGACTACTACACCCGGCTGGCCGAGATGGAGCGCGCCGCAGACGCCTAGGGGCCGGGCGCCGCTTCGGGGAGGCCCAGGTCGGCGGCCGAGACGGGACCCGCGCGCAGCACTCGAGGTGGGGTGCGGGCGAAGTCCACCACCGTGGATGCGACGCCTCCGTCGCGTGGTCCGTCATCGAGGATGAGCAGATCGTCGCCGAAGGCGGCCGCCACGGCCTCGGCCGTGGTCGCGGGCGCCTCGCCGTGGCGGTTGGCGCTGGAGGCCGCGAGCGCCCCGCCGCAGGCCTCGATGATTGCGAGCGCGATGGGGTCGTCGGGGACGCGCACGCCCACGGTGGCCTCCGGGGTCACCACGGCGTTCGCGAGCCCGGGGCGTACTCGGATGACGGCGGTCACCGCTCCCGGCCAGAACGGCCGTACGCGCTCGAGAACGGCGCTGTCCTCGATGTACGGCGCGATCGCGTCGATTGAGGCGACCAGCAGTTGCACGGGCTGCTGAGCCGATCGGCCCTTGAGCGCTGCGAGCCGGGCGACCGCAGACGGGTCGTCGGGGCGGCAGGCGAGGCCGTAGACGGTATCGGTCGGGATCGCGACCACTTCGCCGCGCTGGATGGCCTCGACGAGTATCGCGAGTGCGCTGGGGGCAAGGATCGACACGTGGAGCCCTCGTTGCTCGGTGCGCGGCGCGCAGGTTGCCATTCGCGTTGCCGGATGGGAGCCCCGGCGGCTACGATCCGAATCTAGCAGGGTCCTCCCCCGGAACTGGCGCGCATGGTCGACACGACCGAGTCCACCGCCTCCCACGAGGCTCGCATCCGCACTTCCGGAGACAGCGAAGTCGCCGCGTACCTCGAAATCGCCGAGGGCCGTGAGCCGGCCCACGTGCTGACCCCGGCGCCCAACGCGCCCGAGACGATCGTGGTCCTCGATTACGGATCGCAGTTCTCGATGCTCATCACGAGGCGCATTCGCGAGGCCGGGGTCTACTCGGAGCTGGTGCCCTGGGACACCCCTCCCGAGCGTCTCAGCCACCTCCGGGTGAAGGGGTTCGTACTCTCGGGTGGCCCGGCCTCTGTGTACGAGGAGGGCGCCCCTCACCTGCCGGCGTGGGTCCTCTCCGAGGGTCTGCCCATCCTCGGGATTTGTTACGGCATGCAGTTGCTCGCGTTCACCCTCGGCGGCCGCGTGGCGCCGACCGGCACACGAGAGTATGGCCACGCCGTCGTGAACCTGTCGGAGCGTGCCAATCCGCTCCTCGAGGGGCTGCCGGCTGCCATGCCCGTCTGGATGTCGCACGGCGATCACGTGATCGAGATGCCTCCGGGGTGGCGTTCCATCGGCCAGTCGGAGTCGTCGCCGGTTTCGATGATGACGGATGGTGGCGGGCGACTCGGGATCCAGTTCCATCCGGAAGTGGTGCACACGCCGCAGGGTGATCAGCTGATCCGGAACTTCGCCTTCAACGTCGCGGGCTGCCGTGGCGAGTGGACGGCCAGCAACTTCGTCGCCGAGTCGATCGAGACCATCAGGCGGCAGGTTGGCGATGGCAAGGTCATCTGCGCGCTCTCGGGCGGGGTGGACTCGGCGGTGGCGGCGCGCCTCGTGCATGCTGCCGTGGGGGACCAGCTGACCTGCATCTTTGTCGACAATGGGCTGTTACGCCTCGGCGAGGCCGAACAGGTGGTGGCCACCTTCCGAGAGCACCTCGCGATCCCGCTGCGACACGTGGATGCGACCGACCGCTTCCTCGAGCAGCTCGCCGAGGTGACCAACCCGGAGACCAAGCGCAAGCGCATCGGCGAGACGTTCATTCGCCTGTTCGAGGACGAGACACGCAGTCTCGGCCAGGTGGACTTCCTGGTGCAGGGCACCACCTACCCCGACGTGATCGAGTCGGCGTCCACGGGGAACAACGCGGCCGCGAAGATCAAGTCGCACCACAACGTGGGTGGCCTGCCGAAGGACATGCGCCTCACTCTCGTCGAGCCGCTCCGCAATCTCTTCAAGGACGAGGTGCGCCGCGCGGGCAAGGAGCTCGGGCTCCCGGACGAGATGGTCTACCGTCAGCCCTTCCCCGGTCCGGGCCTCGCGATTCGCGTCATCGGCGAGGTGACGCGCGAGAAGCTGGACATCCTCCAGCGCGCCGACCGCGTCGTCATGGATGAGATCGCCCGGGCAGGGATGTACTACGACCTCTGGCAGTCCTTCGCCGTGCTCACCGACACGAAGTCGGTGGGCGTGCAGGGCGACTTCCGCACTTACGGCCACACCATCGCGCTGCGCTGCGTGGCCGCCGAGGACGCGATGACCGCCGACTGGGCGCGACTCCCCTACGACCTGCTGGCGACGATTTCGACGCGCATCACCAACGAGGTGCGCGAGGTCAACCGCGTGGTCTACGACATCACCTCGAAGCCCCCCGGCACGATCGAGTGGGAGTAGGGGCCGCGTCGTGACCTCTCCGTTGACCGTCCTGCTCCTCGGATCTGGCGGGCGCGAGCACGCGATGGCGTGGCAGATCGCGCGGTCGCCACTGCTCGCGAAGCTGTGGGTGGCGCCGGGCAACGCCGGGACTGCTGACCTCGGGGAGAACGTGCCGGCGGTGCAGGCCACGGACATCGAGGGCATCGCTGCGCTGGCGAAGCGGATCCGCGCGGACCTCGTGATCGTCGGCCCCGATGACCCGCTCGCGCTGGGCGTCGTCGACCGGCTCACGGTCGAGGGCATTCGCTGCTTCGGCCCGACGCGGGCGGCCGCCGAGCTCGAGTGGTCGAAGTCGTTCGCCAAGGACGTGATGCGCGGTGCGGGAATCGATACCGCTGAGGCCCGCGTGTTCGACTCGGTCGACGAGGCGTCCCAGTATCTCCGCCAGCTCGAGGACTCGGGCGCGGCGGCGCCGGTGGTGAAGGCGAACGGCCTCGCCCTCGGTAAGGGCGTGGTGGTGGCCGCCGACTTCGTCGAG
>CADEHD010000189.1 GCA_902827055.1 uncultured Chloroflexota bacterium
GGCGACGTCTACGAGGGCAAGGTCAGCCGGATCATGAACTTCGGCGCCTTCGTCGAGATCCTGCCTGGCAAGGACGGGCTTGTGCACATCTCCGACATCGCGCCGGAGCGCATCGAGCGCGTTGAGGATGTCCTGAACATCGGCGACACCGTGCAGGTGAAGGTCGTCGAGATCGACAACCTGGGTCGCATCAACCTCTCGCGGCGTGCGCTCCTCGAAGGCTACGACGAGGAGGCCGAGGGCAACCGCGCTCGCGATGAAGGTCGCGGTGGTGGGGGCGGCGGCGGCGGCGGGCGTGGTGGCCCGCGCGGTCCGCGCCCGGGCGGCCGTGGAGGCGATCGTGGTGGTGACCGCGGTGGTGACCGGGGCGGCGATCGGGGTGGTGACCGCGCCTCCGACCGAGGCGGTGATCGAGGCGAGGGCTTCAGCCGGCGCCCGGGTCCGCGTGTAGAGCGCGCCGCCGACGGGCCACGCGCCGAGGCCTCCGACCGCCCCGAGGCCCCGCGCGAGCCCCGTGAGCCCCGCCCCGAGCGGGAGACCTTCGGCGGCGGCGGTGGCTACGGCGGCAGTGCCGCGGGCAGCGGCTCCGGCGAGCCGCCGGCGCCTCGGCCCGGGGGCCGTCGCTGGTAACCCTCGGCGCCACAGCCGCGCGTTAGACTGGGCCCCGCTGTCGATTCGGCAGCGGGGCCCGTCGCATCCCGGCGCACCGGGTGGGCCGTGCACCGGACGGGGGGACGAGATGATTCGCGTGGTCGTGTCTGGCACGGGGCAGATGGGCGCGATCACTCGCGCCACCATCGAGGCGCAGCCCGACATGGAGGTCACCGGCATCATCGAGCCGCTCGGTGAGTCCGGTACGCATCTGTATCCCATCGGCTCCGATCCGGCAGCCCTGTTCGCGATCGCCCGGCCCGACGTGGTGGTCGATTTCACGAACGCCTCGTTCGCGGGCCAGCTCGTGGACGCCGCGCTCGCCGCCGGCGTTCGACCCGTCATCGCGACGTCGGGTGTGCCTCGCGAGGTGGTCGAGCGCCTTCGCGAGGGAAGTGCGCGCTCCCAGCGCGGCGCCGTGATCGCGCCGAACATGGCCCTCGGGGCGGTGGTGCTCATGCACCTGGCTGACCTGGCCGCTCGCTACTTCGACAGCGTGGAGGTCATCGAGCTCCACCACGACCGCAAGGTCGACGCGCCCTCGGGCACCGCCGTCGAGACCGCGCGCCGCCTGCGCGCCGCGCATGGATCGGACTTCCAGCACAACGACCCCAGCATGGAGCACGTACCCGGCGCTCGAGGGGCACAGCTCGGGGGCGTCGCGATTCACTCCGTGCGGCTTCCTGGGCTCGTCGCCCACCAGGAAGTGATCTTCGGCGGGCAGGGACAGACCCTGTCGCTGCGCCACGATTCGACGGGCCGCGACTCGTTCATGCCTGGTGTGCTGCTCGCGGTGCGCGAGGTGATGAACCTCAAGGGCCTCGTCGAGGGCCTGGGCCCGCTGATGGGCATGTCGTAGGCCGTGGCCGGCGGTGCCCGGAGACCCCACGGCGGCGCCGCGTTACGCGCAGGCGTCATCGCCTGACGCCCCCGTTGGGGTGCAACTCGCCACGCCGGGCCCGTATCATCGAATCTCCACAGGCTCGGATGCGGAGCGAAGCATGTCACGACAGCTGAACGTGGCCGTGATCGGCGCCTCGGGCGCCGTTGGCGAAGTGTTCCTGCGGGTCGCCGCGGAGCGCAAGTTCCCCATCGGGCAGCTGAAGCTCCTCGCGACGAAGCGCTCCGCGGGTAAGCAGATGGAGTATGCGGGCAAGACCTACACGGTGGAGGAGACGTCGCTCGACGCACTCAAGGGCGCCGACCTCGTGTTCTGCTCCGCGACCTCGGAGGCCTCGAAGTTCTGGGGTCCCCAGGTCGTCGAGGCGGGCGCGGTCATGATCGACGACGGCTCGGCGTACCGGATGCAGGAGAACGTCCCGCTCGTGGTGCCCGAGGTCAACGGTGCGGACGTTGACTGGCACGAGGGGATCCTGTCGATCCCGAACTGCACCACGACGCCGCTCGCCATGGCGCTGCACGCCCTCCGCCAGGTCGGGACCATCTCGCGGGTCACCGCCTCGACCTACCAGGCGGTGTCCGGGACCGGCGCGCAGGCGGTGGCCGAGCTCAAGAGCCAGCTCGCCGCCTTCGGGCGTGGCGAGCCGATCCCCGCCCCCGAGGTCTACCCGCACCAGATCGCCATGAACGTGATCCCACAGGTCGACTCCTTTGGCGAGGACATGTACACCGGCGAAGAGCTGAAGATGCGCAACGAGACGCGGAAGATCCTCCACCAGCCGGATCTGCCGTTCGCAGCCACCTGCGTGCGCGTCCCCACGATCATCGGGCACGCCGAGTCGGTGCACGTCCAGTTCGACGACGCGGTTGGAGTCGACGAGGCGCGCGACGCGCTCTCCAAGATGGCGGGCCTGTCAGTCATGGACGAGCCGAGCAAGTCGGTCTACCCCACGCCGCTCAACACCGAGGGCGATGACCGGGCGTTCGTCGGTCGGCTCCGGCGCGACCAGTCGGTCGAGCACGGCCTCGTGTTCTGGGTCGTGTCCGACAACCTGCGCAAGGGCGCGGCCACGAACGCGCTCCAGATCGCCGAGGAGATGATCCGCCGCGGCAAGATCTAGGTCTCGAGGCGGCAGGTCCTCGGCGTCCGCCCGCGCTAGGCCTGCCCCGCGAGCACCTCAGCGCCGAACTCGCGAGCGAAGGCCTCGAGGCGCGCGTAGTCGGTGTAGTCGTGATCGCCCGACGTCGGCAGGTGGTGCTGCCTCGCGATGAGCTTCATCACCTGTCGCACGAAGAACGGGTACTGCGAGAACACGAGGGCTCCGGCGACGTGCTCGACGCGTGCCGGCTGCCACCCCGTGGCGATCGCAAACTCGCTGACGCAGTGCAGCAGGCCTTCGCGCTCCTCGTCGTCCGGCTCCGCCGCCGAGAGGCTCACCGAGACGAACGCCGATGGATGACTCGTCAGCCACACGGCGTGGGTGCGCGCGAATCCGATCATCCGAGGCGGGTACTCCTCCTGGTGGATCGGCGCGCAGAGCAGCGCGGCGTCGAAGGAGTCGAGCGTGTAGCCGTCGGGGAGCGCCGAGGCATCGACCGCATCGACGTCGAGCCCCACTGATCGGAGGGTCAGCGAGAGCCGCGCGGCGATCTTCGCAGTATGGCCTTCCTTGGTTGCGTACACGATCGCGCACCGCGTCAAGGATGGACCCCTTCCCACGCCTCGTGACCGCAAGGGTACCGGACCGCCAAGGCGGGAGGGAGGCGAAGCGTCGCCGGGTTATGGGACGGAAGGGCCGACACACGGCCTATGCGGCGTCGTTAGCCGCCACCCACGGCCACGGCGGTCTCGAGGCCGTACGCCGGGTCACCGACCTCGCGCGCGTTGCCAAGCACGCCGAGCAGCCCCTGGACCAGTCGGATGACGTCCTCGGTGAGGGCGACCGTGCCCAGGCGGAGCGGCTGGACCGCACCGCTGCGCGTGCGCACGCGCAACTCCACCGGTGCCGCCCCGGGAGCCGAGGCCAGCACCGCCACGATCTTGCGCACGCGGCGCCGGTCGGCGGGCTCATCCGTCGTCTCGTCCAGCTCGATGAGCAGGCGTCGCGGACCCACCAGCTCCTCGGGAGGCCGGGCAAGCACCCGAGGAGCCGGGGCGGCGCTCGCGCCCGATCCTGTTCCGGAGACCAGCCGCAGGTGCCCTCGCGACGGGGCGGCGGCGCCAGCATTGGAGCCGGGCCCCCCTCCCGCGGAGTCGCCGGCTGCCAGGGCTGACTCTGGCGCCCCTCGGCGCTTCTTCACCTTGAATCGCGCGGGGTCGAACCCAACCGGTGTCCCCGTGTCGAGGTCGTACGCGCAGAGCTCCTCGACGGCGTACGTGACGCGATCGGTGCGCTGGCGCACGCTCACCCGCGCGAGGAGCACGTTGCCTTCGACGAGCAGCTCGCGGTAGCGCTCGTAGCCGTCGGGCCACAGGGTCAGCTCGGCCGTCCCCCCCAGGTCCTCGAGGCCGAACGCCGCGAACGTCTTGCCCTGCCGCGTGCTCAGGCGGCGCACCGTCGTCACGGTTCCGGCGATCACGGCCTCGGAACCGACGAGCTCCGGGCCGAGCTCGGACAGCGTGGCCGTGAGGTGGTCGGCCAGATCGATCGAGGCCTGCTTGAACGGGTGGTCGGACATGTAGGCGCCCAGGAGTTCCTTTTCCCACCCGAGGATCTCCTGCTTTGGCGTCACCAGGACGGGCAGCTCGAGTGCGGGAAGCGGCGTGTCCTGCGCCGTACCGAACATGTCGAACATCGAGGTCTGGCCCGTCTCGCGCAGGCGCGTCTCCTGCTGCGCCAGCGACAGGATGCGGTCCAGGCCCGCGACGATGCTGCCGCGATCACCCAGCGAGTCGATGGCGCCGGCCTTGGCGAGGGACTCGAGGACGCGCCGGTTCATGTCGCGGGGGCTGATACGCCGCGCGAAGTCCTCGAGGTTGCGGAAC
>CADEHD010000190.1 GCA_902827055.1 uncultured Chloroflexota bacterium
GTCGATCATGTCGCGGAGGGCGTCGCCGAGCAGGTTGCTGGCGAGCGCGACCACCGCGATGCAGATGCCCGGCACGATCATCAGCATCGGCACCTGGCTGAAGTACGGCCGCGCGTCGTTGAGCATGACGCCCCAGTCAGCGGTGGGCGGCTGCACGCCCAGCCCGAGGAAGCTGAGACTGGAGACGGTCAGCAGCAGCGCCCCGAAGTCGAGTGTCGCCAGCACGACGACGGTTGGGAGCAGATTCGGGACGAGGTGACGGAAAAGGATGCGCCCGGAGCTCCCTCCGAGGCTGACAGCGGCCTCGACATACAACTGCTCCCGCAGTGAGAGCACCGAGGCCCGGAAGATCCGGGCGTGACCGGCCCAGCCGGCCGCGACCAGCGCAATCAGCAAGCTCTCGTTGCCCGGCCCGAGGATGCCCAGGATCGCGAGGCTCAGCAGCAGGCTCGGGAGGGCCAGCAGCACCGTCAGCAGCGTCGAGATCGCGAGGTCAACGTGGCCGCCGAAGTACCCGGCAACTAGCCCGACCAGCAACCCCAGCGCGACGATCCCGACCGTGCTGACTGCCGAGACCGTCAGCGTGGCTCGCCCGCCGTAGAGCAGGCGGCTGAGCTGATCGCGGCCAAGCTGGTCGGTCCCGAGCAGGTTGTCGGCGCTCGGATCGGCCAGCGCCATGCTCATGTCCAGCGCATCCGGATCGTACGGGGCGAGCCAGGGAGCCAGCAGGCCGGCCAGCACGATCAGCACGAGGACGGCGCCCGGCAGCAGGGCCGGGCGAGCCTGTGGCCCCCGCAGGGTCCGCAGCCAGGAGGGCACGGCGCGTCTGTTGGGCGTGACGGCCGGCGCCAGCGGCAGTGGTGGTGCTTCGATCGCACTCACAGTCGGCTCCCCTCGCGTGCTCCCAGCCGAACGCGTGGGTCGAGCAGCGCGTAGCTCAGGTCGGTCAGCAGGTTCACGAGGATGAAGGCGACCCCGGCCAGCAGCACGTACGCCCCAATGACCGGCAGATCGCGGCCGGAGATCGCCTGGATCAAAGCGGTGCCCATCCCCGGCCAGGAGAAGATCGACTCGATGACGATGGCCCCCGCCAGCAGTTGCCCGAAGCGCAGCCCGAGCAGCGTGACGACCGGCAGCAGGGCGTTCGGGAGGGCGTGGCGCAGGACGACGATCTGCTGGACCAGGCCCTTGGCGCGGGCGGTCCGCACGTAGTCCTGGCGCCAGACTTCGATCACGGCGCTGCGCGTGATCCGCATCAGCCCGGCGGCCGGCCCGCATGAGAGCGCCACGACCGGCAGCACGAGGTACTGGAGCCCGCCGTAGCCTGCCACCGGCAGCAGTCGCGCCTTCTCCGAGACGAACGTCACCAATAGCAGCGCCAGCCAGAACGAGGGCACGGCGGCCAGCAGCAGGCTGATCGCTCGGCCGATCTCGTCGAAGCGCGAGCCGGCCCGCAGCCCGAACAGCACCCCGAGTCCGACCCCAACGACGCTGGTGACGGCGAACGAGGTCAGGCCGAGCCAGAGGGTCGGCACGATCCGCTCGCCGAGGACCTCGCTGACGGTTCGGGCGGTCAGGAACGACTTGCCGAGGTCGCCCTGCGTCAGCCCGACGAGCCAGCGACCGTAGCGAATTGGCAGCGGGTCGTTCAGGCCAAGCTGCTGGCGGTACGCCTCGACCGCCTCCTCGGTCGGCTCCTGGCCACCCTGGCGCAGCGCCTCGCGGGCCGGGTCGCCTCTGGCGGCGGTGGTGAGCAGGAAGCAGACGAACGTCAGCAAGAACAGGGTCGGGAGGGCCGCGCCCACCCGTTCGAGGAAGTACCGTCCCATCTCAGCGCCGCCCGCTGCCGGACGCGCCCGCCGACTGGCGTGCCAGGGTGGTCGTCAGGACGTTGATCGCGCCGCCGGCCACCACCGACGTCGCAGCCACGGCAGCCCGGATCAGGAAGTCCCGGCGGGACAGGTTCGGGCCGCTCGGATCAACGGCCCCGCCCATGTCGTCGCCGACCCAGTACGGGTCGCCGCCCGAGCCCGGCAGGCGGAAGGCGCTCGTATTCGCCGGCAGCGCAACAGGATGGGGCCGCCGCGCGGGGGCGTTCATCAATCGAGGGTGCGCTCTGCGGCGCAATGGGTGCAGGGGGTGTCTCTCGCTCATTCGTGAAGCTCTCACAACGCAAGGAGGCCGAGCGCGTCTCTCGAGCGCTCGGCCTCCAGCTGTCTGGTCGGCAAAAGTCAGGTGGGCGTGTCGCTAGCTTCCACGTCCGTTGCCGTCGGCGTTCAACCGGACCTTCGAGGTCGTCTCGACCTGGACGACCCGTCCATCCTGGACGATCAGGGTCACCGAGCCGTAGCGGAGCGTGCCGAGCACGCGGCGAACTTCGCGCAGCACGCGATCGTTCACCGCACCGTCGGGCGTCGTGGGCACGCTGGCGATCTGCGACGCGGCGGTCCGGTCTCGACTGGCGGGGGATGACGCAGGTACTGGCATCTCGGATCCCTATCGGCGCTCCGTCCGGCGCTGGCCGGCCGAGCAGGTACGGGCGGGTGGGTGGCAGGTCTCGGTCTGGGTGGTGCGTCAGCGACCCGGACAGCGCCAGAGGCCGCCATGCGCTCCGAGGTGGCGGGGGCAGAGAGCCTCGCCACCAGTCTGCGGGAGGTGGAGCAACACGGTGCGGCAACCAGTCATGTCCGGAAGTCTAGCAAACCACTCGACTAACTCGACAAATACCACCATGGCGGCAACTATAGCGGATAGAGCCTATTGTGTCCATAGGTGAAATCCTATATAATCGGCGGCGGGCTGCGTGCTGCCGCTCAGCGACGATCAGCGACCCTTGATGCCAGCCCTGGGAGGCCGTTCGCCGATGCACCTCGAACGATTCCACGTTGAAGGCCTCGGTCACACCAGCTACCTCATCGGCTCCGCGCGGACGATGCTCAGCCTCGCCCGCCAGTATGCGTTGGACCGCGTGCAATTCGGCAAGCCCATTGCGTCGTTCCAGGCGGTGCGACACCGGCTGGCCGAGACTCTGGTTTCCATCCAAGGGGCCGAGGCGACGCTGACACTGCCCGGCGAGGACAACCCGGACCTGACCGCGCTGCTGGCCACAGCCGCCGCGGGCAAGGCCGCGCTGACCGCGGCCAAACACTGCCAGCAGGTGCTCGGCGGAATCGGCTTCACCGAGGAGCACGACCTGCAGCACTACGTGAAGCGGGTCCTGGTGCTCGACGGATTGCTCGGCAGCTCAAAAGAACTGACCCGCAAGGCCGGCGCGGGTCTGCGCGCCCGCGGCTCTGCGCCCCGCCTCGCCAACCTCTGAGGGGTTCCGTTTCTCTCGCGAGCAGACGCAAATGCATCATTTTGCCCGGCGTGTCGCCTGCATTTGTGTCTGCTCGCCGGGGAAAGTGACCCCGCTGCTTACTTGATGTTGGCCTTCATCTCGTCGAGGTTGACGAGCACCGGCCAACCGCCGACGCTCAGCGCGTTGCCGTGGCCCGTCTGGTGGATGTCGAACACCGACTGGATGGCCGCGTAGAAACCCTGCACATCGAGCGTCTGGTTGACGGCGCGCTTGGCCTGTCGCAGCGCGAACGGCGGCATCTTGGCGATCTGTTCGGCCATCGTCCTCGTCTCGGCGTCGAGCACATCGCGCGGCACGACCTTGTTGACCATCCCGGTGGCGGCCACCTCGTCGGCGGTCATCGAGCGGCCGGTGAACAGAATCTCCTTGGCTTTGCGCGGACCCAGTTCCCAAGTGTGCCCGTGATATTCGACCCCGCCGATGCCCATCAGCACGACGGGATCGGAGAACTGCGCATCGTCGGCGGCGATGATGAGATCGCACGGCCAGCACAGCAGCAGCCCTCCCGAGATGCACCGGCCCTGGACCGCGGCGATCGATGGCTTCGGGACGTTGCGCCACCGCAGTGTGTACTCCAGATACCGCTTGGCCTCGTGCTGGATGATGAACTCGAGCGTGATCTTGTCGGGCACCGGGCCACCGCCGCGCAGATCGTGGCCCGCCGAGAAGTGTTTCCCGTTGGCCCGCAACACGATCACCGAAACTTCGTTGTCCTCGGCGGCGCGGGTCCACGCCCCGTCGAGCTCGTCGAGCAGTTCCGGGTTCTGCGCGTTGGCGGCCTCCGGCCGGTTCAGGGTGATCGTCGCGATGCGGTCGCTGACCTCGTAGTCGATGTACACGGGGATCCTTTACCTGCGAGGGAGCCCGAGCAACCGCTGGGCGATGATATTGCGCTGGATTTCCGAGGTGCCGCCTGCGATGGTGCCGCCGAAGGATCTGATGTAGCGCTCGAACCAACCGGCGCGGTAGAGGTCGAGGTGAAACGCCGAGTACGGACCCGAGACAGCCGGGTGGCGCAGAGCGTCGGGCCCGATGGCGTCCAGTGCGTATTCCGACGCCATCTGCGAGGCCTCGGAGCCCAACAGCTTCAGCACCGAAAGCGCTCCTGCATCCTCGTCGCCACGCGCGGCCCTCGACAGCGCGATCGAGCCGAGCAGCCG
>CADEHD010000191.1:0-1829 GCA_902827055.1 uncultured Chloroflexota bacterium
GGCCCAGAGCGCGGCGAGGCCCGCCGAGTCGACATCGCGGCCTTCGCGCTTGAGCTTGTAGACGCCGCCCTCGAAGAGCTCGGACGTGGCGGGGTTGAGGGCGATCGCGATGTCGTCGCCGGGGCGGCGGCCGCCGGCCTCGATGGCCTGGACCAGGAGGTCCATCGCCGCGCGATTGGAGTCGAGGGAGGGGGCGAAGCCACCCTCGTCGCCGACGGTGGTGGACATGCCGCGCTCGCTGAGCATGCGACGGAGGACGTGGTAGGTCTCGGCGATCCAGCGCAAGCCCTCGCGGAAGGTGGGGGCGCCGACGGGGACGATCATGAACTCCTGGAAGTCCGTGGAGTTCTCGGCGTGGGCGCCGCCGTTGAGGACATTACACATCGGGACTGGCAGGACGCGGGCGTCGGCGCCGCCGAGGTAGCGGTAGAGCGGCACCTCCTGCGCCTGCGCGGCCGCCCGCGCGATCGCCATGGAGCAGCCGAGGATGGCGTTGGCGCCGAGGCGAGCCTTGTTGGGGGTGCCGTCGGCCTCGATCATGGCCTGGTCGAGCTCGGCCTGGCGCTCCGCGTCGCGATCGAGGAGGACCGGGGCGAGGTGCTCCTCGACGTTGCGCACCGCCTCCAGGACGCCGCGCCCGAGGAAGCGCTCGGGATCGCGGTCGCGGAGCTCGACCGCCTCGTAGGCGCCGGTGGAGGCGCCGCTGGGCACGAGGGCGCGACCGAGCGAGCCATCCTCGAGGTGGACGTCCACCTCGACCGTGGGGTTGCCGCGCGAGTCCAGGAGCTCACGTGCGCGCACATCGACGATTCGCATGGGTACCCTCGTTTCCGCCTTGTTCGAGTGCGGATCATCGCGCGGGGGAGCACGGAGGCACAACGGCTTCGCGTGCTCCAGCCGTGGAGTGGTGGTGAGCGTGATGAACCCCTGGGAGCGGGCCGCACGAGTCGTGGCGGCGACGCACGGCGAGCCGTTGTGGGTGGAGGCCGCCGTGCCGTCGCTCGTGGGTCGTGCCGGCCTCGCGGGATCGCGGGAGGCCGAGGTGTGCATGGTGCTGCGGCGTCGGGCGGCGGACGGCGACCGCTTTGCGGTGATGACCAAGCCGTTCTACCCGGAGCAGACGTGGCGCCTGCCGACGGGCGGCATCGAGGCGGGCGAGGGCATCCTCGAGGGGTTCGCCCGTGAGCTGCTGGAGGAGACCGGCCTGGTGAACCCGGGACCGCGCTTCCTCGCGGCGGTGGCGTACCGCCTCGATGGGCGGGCGGTGTTCCACACGTTCGCGTTCCTGGTGGAGTGGGACGGTGCGCCTCCCGTCGGGACGGACTCTGGCGAGTCGATGACGTTCCGGAGCGCCAGCATCGAGGAGCTGGAGGCGCAGGCGGTGCGCCTGGCTGCGCTGGCGCCGGGGTGGAGCGTGGACCTGGAGGAGGACTGGGCGGCGTGGGGGTGGCAGCGGGCCACGATGCAGCGGGCGGTGATCGCGGCGCTGCGCGGCTGAGGAAGGGTGAGGGTCACCGCGGTGTTGCCTGCGTTTCGCTGGGGAGGTGACGCGACTCCGGCGGTGTCGCGTCACGTTTCGGCAGACCTGCCTCGGAGTCGACGATTCGAGCGTCCGGGGCGGGCGGGCCCTTCGACAGGCTCAGGGCGAACGGGGAAGGCGGCGCCCACCGGGGGCGACCGGAGGCCTTGCGGGGGTGGCGGGTGAGGTCCGCGGTGGAAGCCAGCGAGGGCGCTCGTGCGCCCTCGCTGTGGTTCGCGGCCCTCGGACTCTGCGGCTAGCGAGCGCGCGGATGACGAGCTGTGGGTTCATCCGCGCTAGCGAGCGCGCG
>CADEHD010000191.1:1929-4489 GCA_902827055.1 uncultured Chloroflexota bacterium
CGAGCGCGCGGATGACGAGCTGTGGGTTCATCCGCGCTAGCGAGCGCGCGGATGAACCTGCTCGTAGACCTCGCGGAGGTGCTCGTCGGCGAGCTGGGTGTAGACCTGGGTGGTGGAGACGTTGGCGTGTCCGAGGAGCTCCTGGACGTCTCGGACGGAGGCGCCGCCGCGGAGCATGTGGGTGGCGAAGGAGTGGCGGAGCGTGTGTGGTGTGACGCGGCCCTCGATGCCGGCGGACTTGGCGTAGCCCTTGAGTATGAGCCAGAAGCCCTGCCTCGTGAGTCGCTCGGAGCGGCGGTTCACGAAGAGCGCCGTCTGGGGTCGGTTCTTGAGCAGGACCGGCCGGGAGTCGTCGAGGTAGCGCTCGAGGGCCTGCACGGCGTGCTCGTAGACGGGGATGGTGCGCTCCTTGGAGCCCTTCCCGAGGCAGCGGACGTAGGCCGGCGCGGGGCTGAGGTGGAGGCTGTCCACGTTCAGCGAGACGAGCTCGGTGACGCGCATGCCTGTGGCGTACATGAGCTCCAGCATGGCCGCGTCGCGAATGGACTCGGCGGTGGTGCCCTTCAGCGGCTCCTGGAGGAGCAGGTCGACCTCTTCGACGCTCATCGGCTTCGGCACCGGCTTGGGGGCGCGGGGACTCGAGACTGACGAGGTGGGGTCGACGGTGATGTCGCCCGTGTCGAGGAGGAAGGCGCAGAAGGACTTCACGGCCGCGCCTTTGCGCGCGACGGTTGCCTTCGCGTATTGCTTGGCGTTGAGCCACTGGATGTACCGGAGGATGAGCTGCCGGTCGAGCGCATCGTGTGGCTGTTGGCCTTCGAGGGTCTGTGACCGAAGAAACCCGGTGAACGCCGTCAGGTCGTTCCTATAGGCATCGGTGGTGTTCTTAGAAGCACCACGTTCTGCCGCCATGTAGTGAAGAAAGGCATCGACCTTATCTTCCACGCGGCTCCCTGCCTCCATGCAGTGTCGGTGCACACGCGGTGCGCGTGCTCCGAAGCCACCTCAATCCGTTGGGTGGCGGGGTGAGGCTGGACAATACCGCGCGGTACCACTGAGAGCTACAGGCGTGCGGAGGGCGTCACGCTCCTACGGGCGTTGCATGCCCGTGAAAGTTTCCACGGAAGGCGAACAATTGGCCCGAAATCCGGGCGGATCCGGCGCGTCAGGGTCCGGGGAACCCCTCTGGGCCCAGGAGTGGCACGAACTGGCAGGCGCCGAGTGAGCGAGTGGTGATGCCATCGGCGGTGCGCGTGACCAGGAGCAGGTCCTGCGCGTGCCGGGCGCCCACCGGGATGACCATGCGACCTCCGACGCGCAACTGCGCGAGCAGCGACTGGGGGACCGCTGGCGCAGCCGCGGTCACGATGATGGCGTCGTAGGGGCCGAGACGTGACGCACCGAGCTCGGTGGTGGCCGGGAGGCAGCGCACGTTGGTGATACCGAGGTCCGCGAGCACCGCCTCGGCGCGGGTGCGGAGGGCGTCGTGGACCTCGAGGGTGACGATCTCGCGACAGAGTCCGGCGAGGACCGCCGCCTGGTAGCCCGAGCCCGTGCCGATCTCGAGCACGCGCTCGTCGCCGGTGAGGGCGAGCGCCTCCGTCATCATGCCCACGATGAGCGGCTGGGAGATCGTCTGGCCGCTGCCGATGGGGAGCGGTTCGTTCTCGTAGGCGTCGGCGCGCAGTTCCGGGGGGACGAAGCGATCGCGGGGGACCGCGCGGAGGGCCTGGAGGACACGCGGGTCGTGAACCTCGCGCGCGACCTCGCGGACGAGTTGCTCGTGGGGGGTGAGTCGATCGGGCATCGAGGCCTCCGGCCCTGCTCGTGCGCTCCGTTCATTGTCGGCGCCCTCGAGGGGGGTGAGGGGGCGGCGGAGCGTTTGAGGGGTTGAGCTGGATTACGCCGCGAATGGTGGCCCGCTACGCTACCCCAGCCTCGGCGCACGCGCTCACAGCTCCTGGAGGCCGGAAGTGCATCGACTGTTCATGGCCAGCGCTATTGGGTTCGTGGTGCTCGGTGCCGCCTGTGGTGGCGGAGGCGGTGGGGGCGGCGAACCGACGGCGGGGTCGGCCGGGTCCGCGGAGACTACTGCAGCGGGCGCGGCGACGACTGCGCGGGCGTCGAGCCCGGCGAGCGGGTCGAGCGGGTCGAGCGCGTCGGGGGCTGATGCGAAGCTCCCAGACGACCCCTGCGGCCTGGCACCTGCCGAGGCAGTCCGCGCCGTCATCAAGTCTCCGCTCCCTGCGCGCCCTGGGACGAGACAAGAGCCCCAACCTGGCGTGGCCCTGATCACCTGCAGCTGGTCGAGTGAGCAGACCAGCGTGCCACCCGAGGGGATGACGCTGGTGATCACGTCGATCCCGGCGGAGGCGCGGAAGTCCGCGCGCGACGGACTCGCCACGATCGTGCGTTCTGGCCGGGCGAAGGAGGTGAGCGGGCTCGGCGAGTTCGCGGTCTCGTCGGCGGAGCAGCAGCAGGCCGTGGTCCGAGTGGTGGTGAAGGGGCTGACGCTGGAGCTCGCGTACAGCCAGCGTGTCGAGCGAGGCTCGACGGGGCC
>CADEHD010000192.1 GCA_902827055.1 uncultured Chloroflexota bacterium
TCAGGCCGCAGCGCATCAAGGTGGCGACGCTGTTCTTTATTCCGAGCGTGGACCTGTACCGCCAGTACGACGAGGACAACAACGAGGTCAGAGGGATCTACCAGGAGATCTTCGAGGAAGAGGACGAGCGGTTCCGGGCGCACCCGGACTATCGCACGCTGTTCGAGGAAGTCGACCTCCAGCACCCCGCCGCGGAAGTCCACGACGGCTACTTCTCGATCGACCGGCGTGGGCGCGTGATGGACACCGCCGAAGGCAATGAAGCCGGCAGGCAGGCAGCGGAGCGCGCCTACAACCTGATCATGCGCGACAAGGAACGGCTGCTCAGTTTCGAGACGCCGCTGAAGTTCATCTTCTCGCACTCCGCGCTCCGCGAAGGCTGGGACAATCCCAACGTCTTCCAGATCTGTGCGCTGCGCGAAATGAACACCGAACGCGGCAGGCGCCAGACCATCGGGCGTGGTCTCCGCATCTGCGTCAACCAGGATGGTGAACGCGTGCGGGGCTTCGACGTGAACACGCTGACCGTGATCGCCACCGAGCGATACGAGGAGTTCGCCGCCAACCTCCAGAAGGAGATCGAAGAGGACACCGGCATCCGCTTCGGCATCGTGGAGCAGCAGGAGTTCGCCAACGTCGCGATCGTCGATGCAGACGGCCAACCCGCACCGCTGGGCTTCGAGCAGTCAAAGGCCCTGTGGGAACACCTCAGGGAAGCGGCGTACATTGACGGCGGAGGCAAGGTTCAGGACACCCTGCGTGTCGCCCTCCGCGATGGCACGCTCGCGCTCCCGGAAGGTCTCGACCAACAGGCGGAGGCGCAGGTCGTCAACATCCTCAAGCACCTCGCTCGCCGCCTCGAAGTGAAAGACGCCGGCGAGCGCCGCACCGTGCGGACACGTCAGGCGATCCTCGAAGGCGACGATTTCCGCGAACTCTGGGATCGCATCAAGCACAAGACGACCTACCGCGTCGAGTTCGACAACGATGCCCTCATTGCTAACTGCGCGAAGGCGCTCCGCGATGCACCCGCGATCCCGAAGAGCCGCCTCCAATGGCGTACGGCGATCATCAGCCAGGACCGCGGCGGCGTCGGAGCGACGGAACGAACCGTCGCAGCGCCGATCACCATCGATGAAGGGGAAATCGCGCTGCCGGATATTCTCACCACGTTGCAGGATCGCACGCAGCTCACGCGCCGCAGCATCCACCGCATCCTCGTCGAGAGTGGCCGGATCGGCGACTTCAAGGTCAATCCGCAGCAGTTCATCGAGGAGACCGCCGGCACCATCAACCGGCGCAAGCGCGCTGCCCTTGTGGATGGCGTGAAGTATCGGCGCATCGGCGCCCAGAAGTTCTACGCGCAGGAGCTCTTCGAGAGCGAGGAGCTCCAGGGCTACCTGAAGAACATGATCGACGCGCGGAAGTCCGTCTACGAGCAGGTCGTGTTCGACTCCGCCGGGATCGAGCAGACGTTCGCCCAGGACCTCGAGAAGAACGAGGCGGTGAAGGTGTACGCGAAACTGCCGCGCTGGTTCCAAGTACCCACGCCGCTCGGCGCGTACAACCCCGACTGGGCTGTGCTCGTGGATCAGGACGGCGAGGAGCGCCTCTACTTCGTCGTTGAGACGAAGGGCAGCCTCTTCACGGAGGACCTGCGCGAGGTCGAGGAGGCCAAGACCAAGTACGGCCGCGCCCACTTCAACGCGCTTGCCGAGGGGGACGATTCGCTGCGCTACCGGCTCGCGAACACCGTGGACGAGCTACTTGCTCGTCTCTAGGGGCACAACAACCTAGGCGCGACCTACGTGGAAGGAGGGACCACCGGGATCGTACGGGGCCACCCAGATCGCAGATGGGACCTGCGCGGAAATTCGTTAAGAACGGGGCCGCCGCGGCCGCAGCCACGGCCTCTCCGGGAGGCCCCCGTGATCACCTGTCACCAGCCTGTGTGGTCGGTACATTCGGCGGCAACCCCTTGAAGTCGAGGGTGCCGCCGAGTCTTGCTATCCACTAGGGCAGGCCTGTACCCGATGGCCGGGTATCCCCGCAAAGTGTCCCCCATGAAATGGCGGACTTGAAGCGCTCCCGCCTTCGGGAGTTCGCGCCTAGTGCGCAGACGAGACTGGACTGGGGAACTCGAGCCCCGCCTGCAGATGACACGGGAGGCGCTGCGGCATCAGCCGACCGCTACGTCAGCTCATTGGTCTTCTGGTTCCGGCGTTTCGAGCGCCAGCGCCGCGCCGAGGCGACGCCAGAGGATCGCCGAGTAGCGGCGCGCGCTGCCTCGGCTCCCGAGGCCCGTGAACATCCATTCGCCGTCGATCCCGTGCAGGGTCGCGCGGTGCGGTTTGCGGTTGTCGGCCGGGTGGGGATCCCTGCCGATCGCCACATCCTCGTATTCGACGTCGAAGCGATGCCGCGCCTCGTCGGGAGCGCAGCGGTAGTGGACGATGCAGCCGTCGGGATACCGCCAGACCAGTTCGCGATGATCCTTCGACGGCGCGTGCAGGCCGCTCCAGATCCTGCGGCCCGCCTGGCAGCTCGTGTTCCTCGCGGCACAGATGACCTGGCCGTCCATCTTCGTCACCAGGCCCCAACGCCCACGTGCGTAAGGCTCGTCGGCCCACTCGACGGTGAGTCGGCCCCGGTCCTGCTGCGGACACGGGGCGATGCAGGTGCAGAGCTCGTCGCCCTCGGCGAGGCACTGCGGGCAGCGCGCACAGCTCAGGCAGAGCGGCGCGCGCGTGTCGATCCGCTGGACGGCGGCGGGCACTTTGTTGCCGTGATGATCCAGGCCGCCGGCCTCCTTCCCGGCACACCAGAGGCGGGTCGTTGATTCGGTCGGCTCCGCGGCGACCGGCGCCTCGGCCTCCCCCATCGGGAGTGGCTCGGCGGTGGAGTCGTCCGCGTCCGGGCCTTCATCCCCGGCTACCTCCTCGTCTGCGCGGACGAATCCGAAGAGCCGCCGCCCCTCGACGGGGGCGCACCAGTAGTGCCAGACCAACCCGTCGGGGCCGCGCAGGAAGCTCTTGTGCGACGCCCGTGGCTCGCCGGAGTGGTCTTCCGGGTCGTGCTCCTCCCAGTGGTAGGAGCGTTCGTGCAGTGATCCCCCGTGCTGCGGGCACGGCTCGGCGAACCCACCCTGCACTCGGTGATCGTTCGGCGCGAGACGATGGCACTCCGCGCTCGCGCAGTGCATCCGGCCGCTGACGAGCCGAACGCGGTCCCAATCCTCGCGAGGTTCCTCGACCACGAACGCCGGTGGGGTCGCGGTGAGTTGATGTGTCCGTAGGTGTGCCAGCAGACGATCCGGGCTCGCGGCGCCATACGCCCGCGCGCTGAACGGCTGTACCCACCCGCAAGAACAGCGCGCGACGAGCGACCGTTTGGCCTTGCCACGCGCCTGCTCGTCCTCGTGCGCCGCCGTGATCGTCCGGCGTCCGCTGGGGTCTGCGAGCGTGAAGCGATACGGCTCGACGCTCGCGAAGGGGACCGACGCGCGGTCGTCCGCGGATGCGGGAAGGAAATCGTCACAGTCGCCGGGCAGTGCTGGCTCGCAATCGGTGTGCGGACTGTCCGCCATCTCTGAGTCCCGCGGAGCCGCACCGCCGCGCGCGTGCGGCGCGGGCGGTGCGATTTCAACGGAGGCAGCGCCGAACAGGTCAAGCTGCCGGGCGGTCATTCAGCCAGCCTCGGTGCCCGAGCACCCCGACCTCGGACTCGGCCACGGCCGTGCATTCCAGCCAGCGTCCGTCATCGAGCGCGGACTGGATCGCGGCGTCGCGCCAGCCATCCCAGCCATGGCTCTCCTCGTCGACCCCATCGGGGATGATGAGGTCGAGTACACCGTCGATGTGCAGGCGCAGCACGCGATCGCCCGGTCGGGGATCGCTGCGCAGTGGATCATTCCGTTCGCTCGTCATCGTTCGCTCCGTTCGTTGGGTCGTGTGCGTCTGGCTCGTCCCCTGCCAATTCGGGACGGCGTCCGAGGATGTGGTCTGCGGCGCGCTGCGCCTGCCCGGCCGCGACCACGGCGAGCCGGCGGTCGTCGCGGAGCGCCCTGAGCCACGACGCGATGTACGCCGCGGACTGCTCGGCCCGTGACGGGTCGATGCCTGCTTCCTGTCCGAGGAACGCCGCAGCGAACTCAGCCACGAGCTCCTCGCGCGAGTAGCTCTCGGACCCGAAGCGGGCCGCCGACTGGTGGCCCTCGCGGTTCAAGCGCCTCGGATGGCCGGTGGAGTGAGCGAGCTCGTGAAAGAGCGTCGCGTAGTAGCCGTGCGCGTCCCGGAAGGACCCGCGTGGTGGCAGATGCACTTCGTCCCGGGACGGGACGTAGTACGCGCTCTCCGCGTCGCAGATGACTGGCGGCCCGTCGTGATAGCCAGCGGCGATCGCCTCAGCCTCCACGAGCGGGTCGAGCGGTACCGGTGCGTCGTGGTCCGCGAGCGCGAGATCCTCGCACTGCGCGACGTTGAA
>CADEHD010000193.1 GCA_902827055.1 uncultured Chloroflexota bacterium
TCTGCACGTGCAGCTCTCGATACGGCGCCGACAGCAGCGTCACGATGTCGGCACCGAGCCCCAGGCGCTCCGCCGACCCTCGAAAGAACCAGTTCGCCCCCTCTGAGGCGGTCATCGTCCGAGGCGGCGTCTGGTCCATCAGTACCCTCCCGCGGTCGCGCGCGGCGACCCGGCCTGCGTCCTGCATTTGTGCGAGGGGGGCGGCCTGCGCCCCGCCCCCCTGCACCTAGAGTGTCGGCAGAAGAGAGGGTTTCGATATGTCGTCGTAGGGGATTTCGAGGGGGACGCGGGCGTCACTCGCGTCGCGGGGGCCAACCCGGATGAGCGGCATGGGTGGGAGCAGTCCGGTGTCCGAGACTGCGGGCGCCAACAGCGCGCCACGAAGCGCAGGCTTGCCCGCTCGGCGTATCCAAGGCACACTGGGAGCCAGCACACTCCCCGATAGCTCAATGGTAGAGCGCCCGGCTGTTAACCGGTAGGTTCGAGGTTCGAGTCCTCGTCGGGGAGCCAACTCACCCCTCCCAACCCCCGGACGCCCCGATGCCTGACCTCGAGTCCATCAAGCGCTTCGCGGGTTCCTGGAGCGGGCCAAGCTCGCTCTGGTTCGAACCAGACACGCCCGCCTTCGAGTCCGTCTCTACGGCGGTCCTCGGCACGGTGGGCGGCGGCAAGGTCGTCACCTTCGACTACACGTGGGCTCACGAGGGCGCTCCGCAGGACGGCCGCATCCTGCTCGCCGTGCGTCCCACGGGCGTCCACATGGCGTGGTGCGATTCGTTTCACACCGACTCCGACATCATGGACCTCGTCGGGGACGGCAGCGCCGACGTCGTCGCGGCCTCTGGCACCTACTCGGTCCCTGGCCCCGAGGTGTGGGGGTGGCGAATCGAGCTCGATACGCGCACGCCGGACTCCCTCCTCCTGCGGATGTACAACATCCTCCCCGCCAGCATGGGCGGCCTCGAGGCGCTGGCCGTCCTCACCGAGTACACGCGCGCCTGACGGACGGCGCTACTCGACCAGCTTGCCCCCGACGACCCGGAAGCGCTTCGTCACCCCGATCGAAGGCGGGGCGCTCATCGCCTCGCCTGGCCGGCGCTCGGCGTAGTTCACGACGAGCCGGCCGTCCGCGTACTCGGTGGTCTGCGGCGCGACGCGATCGCCCAGCAGGACGCCGTTCGTGCCGACCCACCCCTCGGGGGTGCGCAGCGCGGCCACGGCGTAGTAGAAGGTCCCGCTCCCCCCGGCCGTCTGGGTCACGACGAAGCCGACGTCCGCCACGCCATCGCCGTTGAGGTCACCAGCCGCCTCGTTCCCGAAGTAGCGCGTCACCACCTTCGAGGCGGCACCCGGCGCGGCCTCGATCTCCGAGACGCCGCCGGACAGGCGCAGCCAGCGGCCCCCCACCTCGTACCCGGCGTCCTTGAAGTCGGCAGCGGCGGCGCGCGGACTGACCGAGGCAGCGGCGGACGCGGTCGTAGAGGGCCTTGCGGTCGATGCGCCGGGTGTACTCGAGGCGCTGGCACGAGGAGTCCCCGGGGCGGGCGGCCGCGTCGTGGCGCGCGTGGCTGCGGAGGTCGCTGCCACCGAGGGTCCCACGCCCGGCCCCGAGGCCCCGGCCGGCGGCTCGCCGGGCGAGGAGCACCCCGCGAGCAGGATCGCCCCCAGTCCGACGGCCTGCGCGACGACCAGCATCGCTCTCATCTCGAGAACGCCTCCACGCGTACGTGCCGCTGCTTTCGCCACATCCTCAGCGCCACGCCCGTCTCGCACAACCCGGGCGACCCCGTACTGCGAGACCGGGCTGCAGCGGACACGAGGATGGCGCGCCCACTGCGGGGCGAGGACATGAGGGCTATCCCGTACTCGGTGGCAGCGCCGCGACGCCGCGACGCTGCCAGCGGTCGCGCCAGCTAGACGTGCACCTCGATCGGGCGGAGCGTCGGGCTGACCTCGAGGGGCGCACCCGTGACGGCGGCGATCTCGTCGGGCGTGTACCCCACCGCGTGCTGCTCGAGGACGAACTTCCCGCCCGCCACGCGGAACACACCGAGATCGGTGAACACCATCGTGACGTTGCGCGGTGACGTCACCGGCAGCGTGCACCGCTCCAGCAGCCGCGGCTGCCCGTCCCGCGTCGTGTGGTCCATCGCCACCCAGATCTGCCCGGCGTCGGCCACGAGGTCCATGGCCCCGCCGATGCCCCCCAGCTGGTCCCACGGCTCGTTGTTCGTCCGCCAGTTCGCGAACGACCCATCGGCCGCGGCCTCGTACGCGCCCAGCACGGTCACATCGATGAGCCCGCGCCGGATCAGGGCGAAGGAGTCGGCGTGGTGCACGAAGCTCGCGCCCGGCAGCAACGTCACCTGCTGTCCACCCGCGTTCACGACGTCGGGATCGCCTTCGCCCTCGCCGGCGAGCCGGCTGTACCCGATCACGCCGTTCTCCGAGGAGAAGACGATCGCCTTCGCGGGGTCCACGTAGCTCGAGGTCAGCGTCGGCATCCCCACCCCGAGGTTGACCATCCAACCCGGCTCGAGCCACTGCGCGACGACCGCCGTGATCTCCTCGCGAGTCAGGGGCTGCCGGCCGCCTGACCGGTCCTTGGGCTTCGGTGGCTCGCCCCCGGGCGCGGCGCGCTGCGTGTGCACGATCCCGCCCGCGACGCCGATCGGCACGAGGCGCTCGACGTAGATCCCCGGCGTGTGGATCTGGTCGGGGTCGAGTTCGCCCGCCGGCACGATCGGCTCTTCCACCTCGACGATGGTGTGCCTGGCCGCCATCGCCATGATCGCATTGAAGTTTCGCGCCGCGCGCCGGTAGATGAGGTTCCCCGCCGTGTCCGCCTTCCACGCGCGCACGAGGGCGTAGTCGGCGGTGAGCGCGGTCTCGAGGAGGTACGGGCGACCACCGAACTCCCGTTGCTCCTTGCCCGTCGCCAGCAGCGTCCCGATGCCCGCCGGGGTGTAGAACGCGGGCACACCCGCTCCACCGGCGCGGATGCGCTCCGCGAGCGTGCCCTGCGGCGCGAGCTCGGCCTCCATCTTGCCCTCGCGCACCAGGAGCTCGGGCTTCGACAGTCGCGAGGGGTGGGTCCCCGCCGTGAACGACGCGATGATCTTGCGAACCCGCCCCGCCTCGATGAGGTCGCCGTGCGTCTTCACGGTGGCAGTCGCCGAGCCCGCCCCGCCGGCGCCGTTGGCGATGATCGTGAGGTCGGTCGCGCCCTGGTGGAACAGCGCGGTCATGAGGTTGTGCGGCGCCCCGGCGTTCCCGAACCCCGGCACCATGACCGTCGCGCCGTCGTGCACGTCCGCCACGGCCGCCGCGAACGAGTCGTAGACCTGCGGTTGTCCCATCGCGCTTCTCCTCGCACTCCCGGTCGCTCCGAGGGGTGCGCGGAACCTACGCCGCCCCCGCCTCGCGCGTCAATGCGCGCGTGTTGACGCCTCGGACGCCGGGCTTCCCGGCGCGTACGCGATGGCGCTCGTACCCTGCACCGATGGCTCCCGCCCGCCCCACGCCGCCCGCCTTCCGGATTCGATCGCTCATCGGGCCGGTCTACGCCCCGAACTTCCTCTACTCGGCAGGTGCCGGCCTCGTCCTCCCGGTGACGCCGCTCTTCGCGAAGGAGCTCGGCGCCGGAGTCGGGACGATCAGCCTCATCATCACGGTCGGCGCAATCGGCGGCATCCTCGCCAATGTGCCCGCCGGAGTGCTCTCCGACCGCTATGGGGTCCGCGCCACGATGGGTTACGGGCTGGTCGCGACGGCGCTCGCGGCGGTCGCCATCTCGTTCAGCCAGAGCGTGGCGCTGCTCACCCTCCTGCTCTTCGTCAACATGGCAGCCCAGGCGATCTTCAACGTCTCGAGGCTGGCGTACGTGGCCGTGGCGGTGCCGATCGCCCAGCGCGGTCGCGCCATCTCGCTCGTGGGCGGCACCTCGAGGATTGGGATGTTCGTGGGGCCGGCCCTCGGCGGCGCGCTCGGCCACGCCTACGGGCTCCACGCGGCCTTCCTCGCGCAAGCCATGGTCACGGCGGCGGCCGCGGCCCTGCTCTTCGCGCTCACCGAGGCAACACCGCACACGCCCGCGGCCACCACGCGCCGCTCGAGTGCGTACGGGCGCCTCGGCCGCACGCTCGTCGCGCACCGCCGCGAGTTCCTGACGGTCGGCGCGGTCGCCTTCGCGATCGTGGTCATGCGCCAGGGGCGGCAGGTGCTGATGCCACTCTGGGGCGACTCGATCGGTCTCGACGTAGCGCAGATCGGCTTCGTCCTCAGCATCGGCGCGGCCCTCGATGCGACGCTGTTCTACCCGGTTGGAGTGATCATGGACCGCTACGGCCGTAAGTACGCGGTGGTGCCGTCATTGCTGCTGCTCGCGGCCAGTCTCGTCCTCGTGCCCTTCGCGACGACGTTCCCCACGTTCCTGCTGCTCGGCCTGCTCTCGGGCTTCGGCAACGGCTTCGG
>CADEHD010000194.1 GCA_902827055.1 uncultured Chloroflexota bacterium
TCGGTGGCCAGCGCTTCGGTGAGATGGAGGTGTGGGCGCTCGAGGCGTACGGCGCCGCGCACATCCTCCAGGAGATGCTCACGGTGAAGTCGGACGACGTGGTCGGCCGCGTGAAGACGTACGAGGCGATCGTCAAGGGTGAGAACACACTCGAGCCAGGTGTGCCCGAGTCCTTCAAGGTGCTGGTGAAAGAACTGCAGTCCCTGGGGCTATCGGTCGAGATCCTGAACGAGGAAGAGGAGGAGGTCTCGTTCTCGGAGGATTACTCCGAGCCCATCCCATCGCTTGGCATCAACCTGAGCGGTCGAGAATCTGAGGACGTGACTCGTGCTTGAGGTCAACGACTTTAACGCCATCCGCCTGTCCCTGGCTTCGCCGGCGCAGATCCGGTCGTGGTCGTATGGCGAGGTGACGAAGCCCGAGACGATCAACTACCGCACGCTCAAGCCGGAGAAGGACGGCCTGTTCTGCGAGAAGATCTTCGGCCCCACCAAGGACTTCGAGTGCCACTGCGGCAAGTACAAGCGCGTCCGCTACAAGGGCATCGTCTGCGACAAGTGCGGCGTCGAGGTGGCGCGGTCCAAGGTGCGCCGAGAGCGCATGGGCCACATCTCGCTGGCCGCGCCGGTGGCGCACATCTGGTTCTCGAAGGGCGTGCCGAGCCGGCTCGGGCTGCTCCTCGACGTGCCGCCGCGCGCCCTCGAGCGCGTCCTCTACTTCGCGAACTACGTGATCACGCACGTCAACGAAGAGGCGCGCGCGTTCGCGATGGAGCAGCTGCAGCAGGAGATCGACGAGGAGGTCACGCGCCGCGAGGGCGAGACCTCGACGCGTATCGCCGTCCGAGACGAGGCGTTGCAGCAGGAGCTGGCCGAGCTCGAGCGACGTCGGGACGCCGAGCTGGCGGCGCAGGACGAGGCGCTCGCGGCCGACATCGACGCCACGATGACCGAGGCGCGGAGCGTCGAGCAGGACATCCAGGGGCGCCTGGGCGAGAAGTTGCGCGCCGGCGTGCGCCTCGGCAACGAGACGATCGCGGCTCGTGGCGACACGCTCGCGCAGGAGCACGTCGGGATCCTCCACGAAGTCGCGCAGCGCCACGTTGCGGCGATCGAGGAGAAGGTCGCCGGCAAGAAGGCCGACCTGCAGCTCGCGGCCGAGTCTGCGCTGCAGAAGAAGCGAGACGCGGCGTTCAAGGAGCTGGAGCCGCTGCGGCGCCAGGTCACCGACGCCCGTGCGGCCGTGCGCAAGGAGTACGACTCGCTGTACAAGCGGCTCGAGAGCCTGCGTGACCCGGTGGAGGCCGATCGGCTGACGATTCTCACGGAGCAGGAGTTCCGCGAGATCGAGGAGCGGTTCGGGCTCGTCTTCGAGGCAGGCATGGGCGCCGAGTCGGTGCTGTCGATCCTCGAGCGGCTCAACCTCGAGCTGCTGCGCACCAAGCTGCACGAGGAGATCCAGTCGACCTCGGGCCAGCGCCGCAAGAAGGCGACCAAGCGCCTGCGCGTCGTCGAGGCGCTCCGCAAGTCCGGGAACAAGCCCGAGTGGATGATCATCCAGGAGCTGCCGGTGCTGCCGCCGGACCTCCGCCCGATGGTGCAGCTCGACGGTGGCCGGTTCGCGACGTCGGACCTGAACGACCTCTACCGGCGCGTGATCAACCGCAACAACCGCCTCAAGCGCCTGCTGAACCTCGGTGCGCCCGAGATCATCATCCGCAACGAGAAGCGGATGCTGCAGGAGGCCGTGGACTCGCTCATCGATAACGGTCGTCGCGGTCGTGCCGTCAGTGGGTCTGGCAACCACAAGCTCAAGTCGCTCTCTGACCTGCTGAAGGGCAAGCAGGGGCGCTTCCGCCAGAACCTCCTCGGCAAGCGCGTGGACTACTCCGGTCGCTCTGTGATCGTGGTCGGCCCGAGCCTGCGCCTCAACCAGTGCGGGCTGCCGAAGAAGATGGCGCTGGAGCTGTTCAAGCCCTTCATCATGCACCTGCTGGTGCGAAAGGGCCTTGCGCACAACATCAAGAGCGCCAAGCGCATTGTGGAGCGGGCTCGCCCCGAGGTGTGGGATGTGCTGGAGGAGGTCATCAAGGACCGCCCCGTGCTCCTGAACCGCGCGCCGACGCTCCACCGCCTGGGCATCCAGGCGTTCGAGGCGATTCTCGTGGAGGGTTCGGCGATCCAGCTGCATCCCCTCGTCTGCTTCGCGTACAACGCGGACTTCGACGGCGACCAGATGGCGGTCCACGTGCCGCTGTCGTACGAGGCCGTCGCCGAGGCGCGGCAGGTCATGCTCTCGAGTCGCAACCTGCTCTCGCCGTCTGACGGTGAGCCCGTGGTGGCGCCGACGCTCGACATGGTTCTCGGCTGCTACTACATGACCTTCATCCCGGCGGACACCGACATGTCGCCGACGCACGCGTACACCCGCGACCACGTGAAGATGGGGTACGAGGTCGGGCGGTTGAAGATCCACCAGCGCGTCAGCCTGCGCCTCGACTCCGGGAGCCGCGTCGACACGACCGTTGGACGAGTGCTGTTCAACGAGGTGGTGCCGGCGGAGATCGGCTACCAGAACGACCTGATGGACAAGAAGACGCTGCGCGCGCTGGTGTCCCGGATCCACCAGGAGCTGGGCGTGGAGGCGACGGTCGAGTTCGTCGACAAGATCAAGGACCTCGGGTTCCGCTACGCCACTCAGTCCGGCATTTCGATCGCGGCATCGGACATCACGACGCCGTCCGACAAGCCCGAGCTGCTGGCGCGCGCCGAGGGCCGCATCGACGAGATCGACGAGCAGTACCAGCTCGGCCTCGTCACGGAGCACGAGCGCTACCAGGCAGCGATCAACGTGTGGACCGAGACGACGAACGACATCACCGCGGCACTGCAGCGGGCGCTCGACCCCGAGGGCTCGCTCGCGATGATGTCCAACTCGGGCGCGAAGGGAAACATGGCGCAGATCCGCCAGATGGGCGGGATGCGCGGTCTGATGACCGACCCCAGCGGTCGCATCATCGACCTGCCGATTCGCTCGTCGTTCCGTGACGGGCTCACGGTGCTCGAGTACTTCATCTCGACGCACGGCGCGCGCAAGGGCCTGGCCGACACCGCCCTTCGCACGGCGGACTCGGGATACCTCACGCGCCGCATGATCGACGTCGCACAGGACTTGATCGTCCGCGAGAGCGACTGCGTGGCCGGGGCCGAGGATGTGCCCGGCGTCTGGCTGCGCGAGCGGGCCGAACAGGGCATCCTCGCGACGCTGGAGGAGCGGATCACGGGCCGCTGGGCGGCCTCGACGATTGTGCACCCGGAGACCGGCGAGGTCCTCGCGGAGCGCAACGAGGAGATCACGAACGCGTCGGCGAAGGCGATCATCGAGGCGGGCGTCGAGCAGGTGCACGTGCGCTCGCCGCTGACCTGCTTCTCGCGTCGCGGCATCTGCCAGCTCTGCTACGGGCGAGCGCTCGCCACGGGCTCGTTGATCGAGATGGGCGTGGCGGCGGGCATCATCGCCGCGCAGTCGATTGGTGAGCCGGGCACCCAGCTCACGATGCGTACCTTCCACACCGGTGGTATCGCCGGTGGCCTCGACATCACCTCCGGTCTGCCTCGCGTGGAGGAGATCTTCGAGGCGCGCGTGCCCAAGGGGCAGGCCGTGATCAGCGAGATCGACGGCGTGGTGCGTGTGCGCCGCGACGGCGACGCACGCTTCATCACGGTCGCCAGCTCGGAGTCGTTCGAGGAGCTCTACGAGCTGCCCGAGGACTTCGAGGTCATGGTCCAGCCTGGCCAGCAGGTCATGGCGGACGAGCCGCTCGCCCAGGCACCGGATGCCGGAAGCTCGCGACTCCCGACGAAGGTCGTTGCCTCGGCAGTGGCTGGCCGAGTCGAGTACGTGACCGAAGGCCGGAGCAAGAAGCCCGCCGCGATCAAGGTCGTGTCGGAGCTTGCTGACGAGCGTGAGTACCCGATCCCGGCGAACGCTCGCCTGCGGTCGGAGACGGGGGAGTTCGTCCACGCGGGTGACCAGCTCACCGAGGGGTCGATCAACCCGCAGGACATGCTCACGATCCTCGGTCCCGAGGAGGTCCAGAAGTACCTCGTCGACGAGGTGCAGCGCGTCTACCGCTCACAGGGCGTGAACATCAACGACCGCCACATCGAGGTGATCGTGCGTCAGATGCTCCGCAAGGTGAGTGTCGAGGAGCCGGGCGACACGGACCTGCTGCCGGGCGAAATCATCGACCGCTGGGAGTACGCGGACCTCCAGGCCCGCGTGGTGGCGGAGGGTGGAGACCCGGGTCGCGTGACGCCGGTGCTCCTCGGGGTCACGAAGGCCTCGCTGTCGACGGACTCGTTCCTCGCAGCGGCGTCGTTCCAGGAGACCACGCGCGTGCTCACGGAGGCGGCCATCGAGGGCCGCACCGACCACCTGCGCGGCCTCAAGGAGAACGTGATCATCGGC
>CADEHD010000195.1 GCA_902827055.1 uncultured Chloroflexota bacterium
GGCCAGGGGGGCGGGATTGCGCGCGCCCTGCTGCACGCGCCGCACGTCCTGCTCGCCGATGAGTGCGTGGCCCAGCTGGACGCACTCACGAGCCGCGACATCCTCGAGCATGTGCGCGGGATGGCCGAGTCCGGCGTCACCGTGGTGGTCACGACGCACGAGCTCGATGTCGCCCTGGCGTTCGCGGACCGCATCGTCGTGGTGCGCGATGGCGAGGTGGCACTCGACGCCCCCGCCCGCGGCCTCGATGAGCGGTCGCTGATCACGGCGCTCCAGCGATGAGGCGCCTCGGGGGGCCGGTGCTGGCGGCCGTGTTCGTCGCCGCGGCGTGGCACCTCGGGCTGCTCGACCTTCCCCAGCTCGCTCGAGGGGCGGGCAACCTGCTCCTGTTCGCACGCGACCTCGTACCGCCGGACGCTTCGGTTGTGCGCGTGGTCGCGGTCGCGATGCTCGAGACGGTCGAGATGGCGTTCGTGGGCACGATCATCGGGTTCGCTCTCGCGCTGCCGCTGGCGCTCCTGGCCACCGAGGTGGTGGGTGGGCGTGCGCTGGCTCCGGCGCTGCGCGCTGCGCTGACCTTCGTGCGGACGATTCCCTCGCTGCTCTGGGCGATCATCTTCGTGGTCGCGGTGGGGCTTGGTCCGGCGGCCGGCACCCTCGGCATCGCGCTGTACTCGCTGGGCTACCTCGGCAAGCTGCTCTACGAGGCGTTCGATGGCGTGGACCCGGAGGTCATCGAGGCGACGCGCGCCGTGGGCGCGAGCCGGCTGCAGCTCGCGAGGCACGCGGTGTTGCCGGAGGCGGCCCACCTCGTGGTGGCGCAGCTGCTCTTCGTATTCGAGTACAACGTGCGCGCCTCGTCCATTCTCGGTTTCGTGGGTGCCGGAGGCGTGGGGTTCTATCTCCTGGGGTACCTGCAGGCGCTCCAGTACCGTCGGCTCTCGACCGCGCTGCTGGTCACGTTCGCCGTGGTCGTCGTCATCGACGCGGCGAGCGCGCGCCTCAGGCGCCGCTACCTGGTGCCAGCGCTCGCCGAGTAAGCCCCGGAAACCTCGTCCGCCGCGCGCTAGCTCGAGGGTGGCCACCAGCGGCTGTGGTCCGCGAGGTAGTCGAGACCAATCGCGTCCCGCACGAGCGCCATCGTCTCCTGCGCCGTCCGCCGACCCACCTCGGTGCCCGCCGCGAGCGCCTCCCGCACCAGCTGGGGGTTCGCGAGGTAGTACGCCCGCCGTTCGCGGAACGGTTCGAGGAGGTCGTTGATCGCCTTCGCCAGCGCGCGTTTCACCTCGACGTCGCCCACCCTGCCCGCGAGGTAGCGCTCCTTGAAGTCGTTGACCTGCGCCACGTCCGGATTGAAGGCGTCGTGGTACATGAAGAGCGGGTTGCCCTCGACGTGGCCGGGGTCCGTGGCGCGCAGGCGCGTCGGGTCGGTGTACATCGACATGACCTTGCGCGTGACGTCCTCGGTGCTGTCGCGCAGGTCGATGGTGTTCCCCAGCGACTTCGACATCTTGGCGTTGCCGTCGAGCCCCACGAGGCGTGGCACGCGGCCGATCATCGCCTCCGGCACCGGGAAGATCTCGCGGTCGCCGCCAAACATCCGGTTGAATCGCCGCGCTACCTCGCGTGTGAGCTCGATGTGCGGCGCCTGGTCCTCTCCCACTGGCACGAGGTGCGCCCGCGGCATGAGGATGTTCGCGACCTGCATCACGGGGTAGTTGAAGAACGCGACCGGCACGGCGTCGAGCTTCGCCTCGACGTCTGCCATCTCTGCCTTGAGCGTCGGGTTACGTTCCAGCCGCCCGAGGCCGATCCACCACGAGAGCCATAACGTGAGCTCCGCGTGCTCCGGCACCTGGCTCTCGATGACGTAATGGCTGCCCTCGGGGTCCAGCCCGACCGACAGCCAGTCCAGCGCGACGTCGAAGACAGAACGGCGCACCCGCTCGATGTCGTTCGCGTAGTCCGACACCTGGTAGTCCGCGATCAGGAAGTAGCACTCGTACTCGTGCTGCAGGCGGATCCAGTTCTCGAGCGCTCCCGCGTAGTGTCCGAGGTGCAGCGCGCCGGTCGGACGGACGCCCGTGAGAATCCGCTTGCGTTCGCTGGTCATGAGGTCAGTCCTATCCGGGGCAGCGCCGCCCTGTCCGCGGCCGCCGTTGTCTGCTCGCAGTGCCGTTGGTCGTTCGCGGCGCGGTCATCCGTTCGTGGTGAGCCTGTCGAACCACACCGTGGTCATCGAGGGGTACGAAGCGAGGACCGCTGAGTGCTGTGGATCGAATCAGGTCGAAGGCGGAGGTCAGCCCGACCAGAGCGGTCGCGCCCGGACGTGCCGAGGCGGGAGCGCGGTCATCGACGTAATCACGGGCCTACATCTGCTCCGGCGCCGAGACGCCCATGAGCCCCAGCGAGCGCGCGAGGATCGCCTGCGCCGCTTCGAGGAGCAGCAGGCGGGCTCGGGTCAGCGCGGCGTCGTCCGTGATGACGCGGCACTGGGTGTAGAAGACGTGGAACGCCGAGGCGAGCGTCTGGGCATAGTGCGGCAGGTGGTGCGGCGCGAGGTCGGCGAGCACCTTCTCTTCCGTCTCGGGCAGTTCGAGCAGTCGCCGGATCAGTGTCTGCTCCGCCTCGTGGGTCAGGAGGGCGGGATCGGCGTCGGCCGACGACAGCCCCTGCTCCCGGGCTCGCGCGAGCACGCCGGCGATCCGCGCGTGCGCGTACTGGACGTAATACACGGGGTTCTCGTCGGACTGCTTCTTCGCGAGCTCGAGGTCGAAGTCGACGGTGGAGCCGGCGGAGGTCGCGAGGAAGAAGTAGCGCGTCGCGTCGGCGCCCACCTCCTCCACCACCTCGCGGAGGGTCACGATGTCGCCCGCGCGCTTCGAGAGCGGCACGATCTCGCCGCCGCGCTTGAGCGTCACGAGCTGGTACAGCAGCACCTCGAGGCGATCGGGGTCGCCGCCGACGGCCTGCACCGAGGCCTTCACGCGCGACACGTGGCCCTGGTGATCGGCGCCCCAGATGTCGATCACGCGGTCAAACCCGCGCTCGATGAACTTGTTGTAGTGGTACGCGATGTCCGTCGCGAAGTACGTCGGCTGGCCGTCCGAGCGGATCAGCACGTTGTCCTTCGACTCGCCGAGCTGACTGGTCGCGAACCAGACCGCGCCCTCCCGCTCCACGACGTAGCCGCCGTCGCGGAGGCGCCCGAACGCCTGCGCGTACGAGCCGCCCTCGGCCTGCAGCGAGCGCTCCGAGAACCAGCGGTCGTAGCTCACGCCAATGAGCGCCAGGTCCTCGCGGATCCGCGCGACCATCCGCTCGATGCCCAGCTCGCCGAGGGCTGGATCCCCGTCCTCCCCCTCGGGCCGGAGATAGCGGTCGCCGAACTCGGTCTTGAGGTCCGTCGCCAGGTCGATGACGTACTGCCCCGGGTATCCGTTCTCGGGTACCGAGACGTCGCGTCCGAAGAGCTGCTGGTACCGCGCGTAGAGCGTGCGCCCGAAGATCGCGACCTGCGTCCCGGCGTCGTTGACGTAGTACTCCTGCTCGACCTCGTACCCGTGCGCCTTGAAGACGAGCGCCAGCGCCGAGCCGATCGCCGCGCCTCGGCCGTTGCCGACGTGGCACGGGCCCGTCGGGTTGGCGGAGACGTACTCGAGCTGCAGCTTCGTGCCGCGCCCCACCTCGGTGGAGCCGTACGAGGCACCCGCGGCCGCGATCAGGGCCGCCTGCGCGGCGAGCCAGCCGGCATCGAGGTAGAAGTTGAGGAAGCCGGGCGGAGCCACGCGCACATCGGCCACGGCGACGTGCGGCGGGACGTGCCGGCGCAGCGCCTCGGCCACCTCGAGCGCCTTCATCCGCGCGAGCCCCTGGATGCGCAGCGGGAGGTTCGCCGAGTAGTCCCCGTGCTCGGGGCGCTGCGGGTGCTCCAGCTGCACGGAGGGCGCCGTGAAGTCGGGCAGGTCGCCCGCAGCCTGTGCGGCGGCCAGGGCCTGCTCAACGAGGATGGCGAGTTCGTCTCGGATCACGTCGCGATCCTCGCATGCGAGGGGCCGACCGGGCTAGGGGGTGGCCGCGCCGAGGCCGCCCGCTTCCGTGTCAGCTCGCGACGGCCAACGCAGGCGGCGTGGCGCCGCGCGCCCGGGCGGCCCACTCGTGCTCCAGCAGCCAGCGCTTCCGCTCGAGGCCCCCGGCGTAGCCAGTGAGTGCGCCGTTTGCACCCATCACGCGGTGGCAGGGGACGACGACGGCGATCGGGTTCCGGCCGACGCTGGCCCCCACGGCCCGCGAGGCGTTCGGCCGCCCGACGGCGCGTGCGATGGTGCCGTAGGTGGTCGTGGCTCCGAAGGGGATGGCCTCGAGCTCGCGCCAGACGGCGCGTTGCCAGTCGGTGCCCACGGGCGCGAGGGCGAAGGAGATGCCGGTCGCAGCCGTGGTGGGGGAGACGAAGCCGTGAGCGCAG
>CADEHD010000196.1 GCA_902827055.1 uncultured Chloroflexota bacterium
CGCGCCAGCCGAGGCTCCCGGCCTCAGCGGGGGCGGCCTCAGCTCCGGCGGCTGCTCCGAGCGCCGTCCAATCGGCGCGAGCACGGCTCACGCCAGGGTCGCCAAGGCCCCCGGTGCGCAGCACAGAGGGCGATTCGAATGCGCTGACCGCCCGCTCAACGGGTTTGGTCGAACGGTCGGTCGTCGGGAACGCGACGCTTCCCGCCGGCTGAGGCGGCGCACGCCACGGCGTCGCCTCGGTGGTGGAGGCCGCCGCCACGTGCACGTACGAGGTGTCCGCGAGGACCCAGTAGGTCACTGGCGGCCCCGTGCTGCGGAGCACCGGGAGCTGGTAGTCCTCGGCGAGGCGGAACAGCGAGTCGATGCTCGCCACCTCCGCCGTGCGCCCGCCACCGCCCGGGGGCACCGGCGCGCCGAAGATGTCCACCACCCGCCCGCGGAGCCGATCCGGCAGCTCCTCGGGGCTCTGCGAGCGCCGGAACCAGATCGGCGTTACGAGCGCGGCGATGGCCGTGACCATCGCTGCGATGAACCCTCCGAGGGAGATCGCGGGCAGTTGGGCGTGCGGAATCGCGAAGCCTGCCATCGGCACGGTGAGCATGCGGGGCCGCTCGACGGGGAACGTCACCGCCCCCGGCGCGTGGTGCGTGACCACGCTCGCCTCCCGGTCGAGGCGCATCTCGACCTCAGACAGCGCGAAGTCGAGCACCTGGTCATGGACGCGATCGAGCGGCTGGCCCGCCAGGAAGGCGCTGAACTCGACGTGGGCGATGACGCGGACGCGGAACGTCGGTGACTTGTACCCGGTCTCAGCTTCGAGCTGGCGGATCAAGTCGGCCAGCGCCGCAACATCGATGACCCCGCGGCCCACCAGCTGGGCGCCGGAGAACTCGGCGTCGGTGACGAGGGGGAGCGAGCGCGCCCAGCCGTTGGTCTGGCGGACCTCGGCAACCATCGAGTAGCGCCCGTGCGCACCCTCGAGGGGCCCGTCTGGCGGCCCTACGAGCTCGTAGCGGTACTCCACGGGCAGTCGCTCGCCGAGGCGCCGGAACAGCGGCTGCGGCGCCCGGAGCTCGTTCCCGTCGTAGACGTTGCGGCCGAGCACGGCGGCGTAGTCGAACGCGCCGTACTCGTTGAAGGGCGCGGAGTCGGTCAGGGTGCGGGTCGGGTTCTGCGCGTAGAACAGGGCCAGCACCGCGAGCGCCGCGCCCGCCAGGGTGGCGGCGACGCTCATGAGCGTGCCGTGCACCTCGACGCCACGCGAGGCAGTCGTCAGGCCGGCGGAGCCGCGCGCCGTGGCGTTCACCGCCGTGCCCGCGCCGCCGTGAAACCGGTACCCGGGCGTCGATAGCGAGGTGCAAGGCTGCCGCTGCGAAGCTGCGCCGCGACCCCGATGGCCACCACCCCGAGGGCGAGCGTCACCAGTGCTCCGCGGGACGTCACGGCCAGCACCACCGGCAACCCGCGAGCCCACACGGCCACCTCGCGGCCCAGCACGTCCGAGGGCAGTGGCGCGTATGCGTCCTCACGCTCGCGGTTGTCCCCGCGCAGCACGAACCGATCGCCGTCGCGGCTGCGGATGCGGTGCAGCACCGGCCCCAGCACGGGGTCGCGGTACGCCACCACCTCGCCCAGGCCGTAGTGCGGCTCGCGGCGGAGGAGCACTATGTCGCCTCCGTACAGGTGGGGCTCCATGCTGTTTCCGTGCACGACGACGTAGCTGTAGTCACCGCCGATCGACGTCGGCGCGAGTCCGAACCAGAACGCGATCACGGCTCCCGTCACGACACCGGAGAGCAGGCGCGCACGAAGCGACCGAGGCGGAGTGACTCGGTCGCTCATGCGTGTGTGCCCTGGGAGAGAGCGCGCCGAGGCGCGCGTTCGCCTCGCGTTACTGCTGGACGATGACCGCCTCGAACGTGTCGATGGGCGACACGGTGAGCTGCGGGCCCGGCGTGCCATCCGTGTCGCAGGTGATGTTGTGAGCCGGAGCCACACCACCCGCGCGCGTGCAGGCGTACCACGAACCACCCGTGACGAAGCGGGTGTAAATCGTCAAGGCCGTGCCTGTGTCGCCGTTGTCCGCGGTGGCCGTGTAGGTCACCGTGTCCACGTTCGTGGGCGTGGTCGCGTTCAGGTTGTAGTCGATGGCCGTGATGGTGAAACCGGAGACCGCGGCCGACCCGGCACCGGCAGAGCTTGCCGGCACCGTGTTCGCGGCTGCGAACGCGGCTCGTCCCACCAGGACCAGTGCGAGGGCGGCGAGGACCGCCCAGAAAAGCGGCTGACGGCGCGCTGCGAGCATGGCGAGGTTCCTTCCAGCCGGTCACCCGCGGGGACGGGGAAACCGAGTCCGATGGAGGAACTTTCGACACAGTGAGCTCACCTCGACAGTAGGCGCGACCCCTCAAGCGTGGCGGAGTGGGCGAATTGGAGCCTCGGGCGTACCGAGTAGGGGGATTCCCCCTCGAACGGACGTGTTGAGCGCGACCGCGGGAGAGCGCATGAAAGCAGCGAGGCGGGCCGGCGTGGTACCAGCCCGCCTCGCAGGCGGAACTCGAAGCGACGCGAGAACTAGTCTCGAGTCAGGACGACCGTGCCGGTCGCGGAGAGCGTGCCGCCGGTGCCGTTCACAATGCACGTGTTGGCATTCGTCTGCTTGCCGGCGATGCCGTGGATGCCATCCTCGGCGGTGCCGGAGAGCTGGCGGTAGGACTCAACCAGCAGCTGCATGCCGTACATGCCGGAGTGGTTGAACGAGAGCCCGCCGCCGTTGGTGTTCATGGGGAACTTGCCGCCGGGGGCGGTGTTGCCGTTCTTGACCAGGCTCGGGAACTCGCCGCGGCGCGTCAGGCCCAGCATCTCAATCGTGATGCCGACCGTGAGCGTGAACGAGTCGTAGATCATGGCCATTTCCATGTCCTCGGGACCCATGCCCGCCATCTTGTAGGCGCGCTGGGAGGAGGCCACGGCCGAGGTCGCGGTGAAGTCCTTCATCTCGAGCATCGTCTGGTGGCCGATCGCCTCGCCGGCGCCGGCGACCCAGACGGGGGGCTTCCGGAACGACTTCGCGGCCGCCGCGGAGGCAACCACGACTGCCCCGCCGTGATCCGTGACCAGGCAGACATCGAGGAGGTTGAGGGGCCACGAGATCAGGCGGGAGTTGAGCACGTCGTCGACCGTGATCGGGCCGCCGTTCGGGTTCGTCTCCTTGGAGTGCATCACGGCGCGCGGGTTGAGCATGGCCCACTGGCGCGTGTTGACCGCGATCTCTGCGAAGTCTTCCTTCGTGGTGCCGTACTCGTGCATGTGGCGGGTCATGGCGTGCGAGTACTGCGAGGGGGCACCGGTGGTGCCGTAGGGGTTCACGAACTGGGCGTCGGGGCCCAGCGGGTCGCCGCCGCCGCCGCCGGCGCCGCCCCGCGGGAAGTTACGTCGCGAGTACCCGGCCTGGCCGTTGACGATCACGCCGATGTCGAACATCCCGGCGTTGATTCCCGCGAGCATGTGCGCGAGGTGAATCTGGAACGAGCAGCCGCCGACGGCCGTCGTGTCGACCCACTTCGGCACGATGCCGAGGTACTCGGCGTACGCGTTCGCGCCGCCGGGGTTGGCGATGCCCTCGATGTCCTTCGTGCTGATGCCGGCCTCACGACAGGCGTTGTAGATCGCCTCGACGCCCAGCATCATGTCGGTCTTGGGCGTCTCGAGGTAGCCGATCTGGTCGGCCTCACCGGCCGCGATGATCGCAGCGGCCTTCGATGGGTTGTTTGCCACCTTGATTCCTCCCCTAACCGACCAGGCGCCAGTACGGCATGCTGACGGCGTCGTTGGCCTCGTCCCACTCGACGCGGCACAGGGCACCGATCTTCTTGAAGATCTCCTCCGGCTTGGTCGGATCGACACCGCGCAGGACGGTGAAGACGCGGTCGCCCTCCTTGAGGTCGATGTAGGCCGTGACGAACGGGGCCTCTTCGGCCCAGGCGCCCATCGCGCGGTGCTGGACGGCGAACGTGTGGAGGTAGCCCTCGCCCGTCGCCTCAATCCATTCGAGGGAGCGGGAACCGCAGTTCGGGCAGATGATGCGCGGGTAGAAGTGCACCTTGTTGCACGACGTGCAGCGGGGCAGCATGAACTTGCCCTGCTTCGCGCCCTCCCAGTAGGGGCCGTTGGTCATGGGGTCAGGAATCGGGATCGGCTTGTTGTAATCCGCCACGCACATCTCCTCGCGTTGTACCTGTGTGGCCGCGCGCACTCTACGAGGCGACGCGAATCGAGGTCAACACGTTTCGAGTGGCTGGCGAATCCAGGCCGCGAACTGCAAGGGGTCCGGCGACCCTAGCCGTTGTTGTTGTTTTCCTCGTCGGAGGGGCCAGGGGTGGGCGTCGTCGTAGCCGTTGCCTGCGGAGTGGCCGT
>CADEHD010000197.1 GCA_902827055.1 uncultured Chloroflexota bacterium
GGACGGCGCACGCGCCACCTCGGCGGGCGCCGGCGGTCCGCGCGAGGGCGCCCCGGTCGCGGGCGACCTCGCGGGGGTGGGTGGCGCCGCCACGGCCGCAGCGGTGGTACCCCCCGCCCCCCCGAGTGCGACGCGACGGGGCGGGCGGCCGACGTGGCGCCAGGTCTTCGTTGCCTTCGAGCAGCGCGACTTCCGCTACCTCGGGTTGTCCACCGTGGCGGTCGGGTTCGGGCAGTGGGCGCAGCAACTCGGGCTCCCGCTGCTCACCCTCGAACTGACCGGCTCCGCGACGCAACTCGGCTTCCTGGCGTTCTTCCGGGGACTGGTCGGCGTCGCCACGAGTCCCATCGGGGGGTTGCTCGCCGACCGCTACCCGCGCCGGATGGTCATCGTGGGCTCCACTGTGGCGAGCATGATCCAGGCCTCAGCGCTGGCACTCCTGATCCTCATCGGGCGCATCGAGATGTGGCACGTCTACGCATTCGCGTTCACGGGCGGCCTCATCCAGTCGTTGACGCAGCCGGCGCGCCAGGCGTTCGTCTACGACGTCTCCACGGACGACACGCTCCAGAACGCCATCGTGATGAGCTCCTTCGTGCAGAACCTCGCGCGGATCACGGCGCCGCCGCTGGTCGGCGCGATGGTCGTGTGGGGCATCGGCGCGCCGTTCGTGTTCATGGCGTTCACGCAGGTCGTGGCGACGTGGCTGACGTTGCTCATCAGCAAGCAGACGCGGCAGGCACGTCCCATTCGAGGCAACGCGGCGGGCCAGATCTGGGAGGGGTTCCGGGTCTCCTGGCAGGACAAGCGCATCCTCGGACTGATCGTGGTGCACTCGATCCCGGCGCTGCTGATCCTGCCGTACCTCCCGTTCATCGCCATGATCTCGCGCGATGTGCTGCACACCGGCGCCACGGGCTACGGCGTGATGATCTCGATGGTGGGGTGGGGCACCATCGTCGGGATGCTGGCGCTGGCCGTCGTCGGCGACCCGAAGCGCAAGGGATGGCTGATGATGGTGGGGTTCATCGGCTATTCCTCGTTCCTCATCGCCTTTTCGTTCGCCACGTCGTTCGTGTTGGCCATCGCCTGCCTCGGGATCGCGGGCATCTTCTTCTCGGTCGCGCAGGCGCTGAACAACACGCTGATCCAGGTGGCGGCGGGCAACGCGGTACGCGGTCGCGTGATGGCGGTGTGGCAGATGAGCGGCAGCCTGCAGCCCCTCGGGGCGCTGCCGATGGGGTTCGCGATCGCCGCGTGGGGGCCTCAGCTTGGCATCGGGGTGTTCATGCTCGCGGCGACCGTGGCGTTCGTCGTGTTCGCCCTCACGTGGCCATCCGTGCGCGAGATGTAACCGGCCGTCGAGGCCATCCCCTGCCCGGCGCCGCGTGTGCTGGCACCGAGGCGCGGGGCCGTACTGGCGAGGTCCCCAGATCGGGTGACGTTCGGGCCAGAGTCTCGCCGATTCTTGCCAGAAGTCGGGCATTCTCGAGGCCTCGCGGTCCTCTTCATGGTCTCGCCTTGATGGGGCGCTTCCTACGATCACGGCAGAACGGGATCGCGAATCGAGGGCCTGTGCTTGGCGTATCTCAACTCCTGACCGGCGAAGTCACCGAGGGCGACGCGCTCCGCTACGGGCGCGCGAGCGCGAAGCTGCCGTCGCACCTCCTCCACTACTCGGAGGACAAGCGCCCCGTGGTCGTGTGGACCTCGACACGCACGTGCAACCTCCACTGCGCTCACTGCTACACGGACTCGCACGACCAGGTGTACGAGGACGAACTGTCGACCGCCGAGGCGCTCGCGATGGTCGATGACCTGGCCGACCTCGGGTCACCGGTGCTGCTCATCTCGGGCGGGGAGCCGCTTCGGCGCCCCGATCTGCTCACGGTCGCGGCGCGTGCCCGGGAGCGCGGGATGCGCGTGGTGATCTCGACGAACGGCACGCTCATCACCCCCGCCGTCGCGACCCAGCTCGCGGAGGTGGGCATCTCCTACGTCGGCATCAGCATCGATGGCCGCCCCGCGACGCATGACCGGTTCCGCGGCATGCAGGGCGCCTTCGACGCCTCCATGGCGGCGATCGAGGCGTGCAAGGCGGCCGGTCTGAAGGTCGGGCTGCGTTTCACCCTGACGCGCGCGAACCGCGCCGACCTGCCCTGGCTCTTCGACCTGATGGCCGAGCGCAACGTGCCGCGCCTCTGCATCTACCACCTCGCCCCCACCGGCCGCGGCGCGCGCCTCAAGGGCTTCGCGCCCACCTCCGAGGAGACTCGCGAGTCGCTCGACCTCATCTTCGAGCGCACGCTCGACCTCGCAGCGCGGGGGATGCATCCGGACGTCCTGACGGCGGACAACCACGCGGACGCCGCGTACCTGTCGCTCCACCTCGCGCGGACCGACCCCGAGCGCGGCGCGAGCGTGCACCAGCTGCTGGGCTGGAACGGTGGCAACGGCTCGGGCCGCTCGATCGCCTGCGTCGCCTCCAATGGCGAGGTCTACGCTGACCAGTTCTGGCGGTGGCGCCCGCTGGGGAACGTCCGCGAGCGCAAGTTCAGCGCGATCTACCGCGACAACCCGCCCGAGCTGGTGCGCCAGCTGCGCAACCGCGTGGAGCTCCTGCCCGAACGCTGCCAGTCGTGCGCATTCCTCGATGTCTGCAACGGCAACTTCCGCTCACGGGCAGAGGCCACCACCGGCGACACGTGGGGCATGGACCCACTGTGCTACCTCACGGACGACGAAGTGGCGCGCGGCGTCGCAGCCGCCGTGCCGGCTCGGGCGGGGGCCTGAGATGGTCACCACCGCCCGGCCGACGCCCGACCAGGCGGGGCGCGCGGCAGTGCGCCCCAAGCCCGAGCTGTTCTCGGTCGACCTCAACGAGCGGCCGTTCACGGTCGCCTGGGAACTGACGCGTTCGTGCGCGCTCGCGTGCGTGCACTGCCGCGCGGAGGCGATGCCCAGGCGCCATCCCGAGGAGCTCACCACGGCCGAGGCGTTTCGCGTCCTCGACGACCTGAAAGCCCTCGCCCCGCCGGTCCTGGTGCTCACGGGCGGCGACCCGCTCATGCGCCCCGACCTCTTCGAGCTCGTCGAGTACGGCGTGGGCCGCGGGCTCCGCGTCGCCGTGTCGCCGACGACGACCAACCTCGTGACCCGCGCCCGCCTCGAGCGGTTGCGAGACCTCGGTGTCTCGATGATCCACATCAGCATCGATGGCGCCGACGCGGAAACACACGACGCGTTCCGGGGCGTCCCCGGGACGTTCGACCGAGCGATGACCACCCTCGGGTACCTCGGTGAGCTGGGGATGCCGGTGCAGGTGGGGACCACGCTCACGCGGCACAACCTGCACCAGCTCCCGCGGCTGGCGGAGGTGATGACGGCGGGTGGCGTACGCGTCTGGAACGTCTTCTACCTCGTGCCGACGGGGCGAGCGCAGCCGGGCACGATGATCACCACCGAGGAGGCGGAAGCCTCGTGGGAGTGGCTTGCCGAGCTGAGCGAGCGCGCGCCTTTCACGGTCCGCACGACGGCGGCGCCGCAGTTCCGCCGCACGATGCTGCGTCGCGCCCGTGCCTCGCGAGGCGGTCCGGTTCGCCTCACCGGCGCGGGGTACCAGCTCCGCGAGGCGCCAGGCGGCGTCGAGACGCGTGGGATCAACGACGGCAAGGGCTTCATGTTCATCGACCACCTCGGGAACATCTGCCCCTCGGGCTTCCTGCAGGTGCCGGCGGGGAACGTCCGCACGGACAACGTGGCCGAGGTCTATCGCCAGTCCGAGCTGTTCCGGGCGCTGCGCGACCCGGCCCGTCTCACAGGGCGGTGCGGGCGGTGCGAGTTCGCGGATCTCTGCGGGGGCTCGCGCGCCCGCGCGATGGGGGTCTCGGGAAGCTACCTGGCCGATGACCCGCTGTGCGCCCTCACGCCGGGCGCAGGAGGCGATGCCTAGGCGCGCCCACCGGCCAGACCCCGCGCGCCCTCCCCTCACCCAATGTCGAGGGTGGTGCCGACGCACCTCGAGGCGCCAGGCGCGCGTCGGCGTCGGGCCGGTCGTCCCCTGACACCGACAGGCGTGCCCGGTAGTCTGGTCTGCATCGCCAGACTCAGCCAGGCCGTCATCCGGACGCGCCATGACTCGGAGCGTTGATGCCAGGGTTCGATAACGAGGCGCTGCTGCTGGAGCTGGAGCCGCAGGCAGGGCGGCTACTCGACCGCCACCTCGCGGTTGCTCCGGAGTGGTTCCCGCACGAGTTCATCCCGTATCGCCTCGGGCGGGACTTCGACAAGGAGCCGTGGACGCCGGACCAGCCCCGGCTCACGGGCGTCGCCCAGATTTCCTTCGAGGTGAACCTGCTTACGGAGGACAACCTCCCGAGCTATCACCGCCTGATCCACAGC
>CADEHD010000198.1 GCA_902827055.1 uncultured Chloroflexota bacterium
CGGGTTTGCGCCGCCAGGCCCCGGCGACTACCCTCGAATCTCACCAATCGTGCGTGCGCTCACAGGTTTGCGACCTACCCGGTGACGTCACCTTCCACCTCACCCGACGACGGGACTCGCTGGATCAGTCTGCGCCACGCGTGTGCACTCGTGGGCGTGAACCAGTCCACTGTCCGGCGCTGGGCCGACGACGGGCAGATCCGCTCCTTCCGGACGCCCGGCGGCCATCGGCGCCTCGCTGAGGCCGATCTGCTCGCCCTGACGGGTGGTCGGCCGGCTCTCGAAACGGCCGCGGTCAGTCGCATCCGGCGTCAGCTGCACGCCCGAGGTGACTCCGACTGGTACGCGACCATCGAATCGGACGACCGCGACGCGCTCCGGCAACTGGGGCGGCGGCTGGTGGAACTCGTGAGTGACTACCTCGAGCGAAGGCGCTCGCGTTCGGTCGTTGAGCACGAGGTCGACGAGATCGGACGCGCCTACGGCGCCCGCCTCTTTGCGAGCGGGACGCCGCTTCCGGCGGCGATCCAGGGCTTCACGTTTTTCCGCAAGTCCCTCGATGAGACGGCCAAGCGTGTGGCGCTGCGCGGCGAGCTGCCCGCCGAGGAGGCGTCGCGCGCCCGTGACGATATCGCTGCCCTCGCGGATCGCGTGCTCATCGGGGTGGCCGAGGCGTACGATGCCGCCACGTCTCACGCCCGCAGCTGAACGCGTCCCCGGTGACCCCCGTCGTGACTTCGAGGTAAGCCTGTGCCGGATTCGCCGAGTCGACCGTTCGATCCGCAATCGATCGTAGCTGTGGCCTTCGACGCGTACGGCACGCTCTTTCAGCTCGCGGACGCTGAGTTCCGCGCGATCATCGGCGAGTCCCTGGTGCGGCAGGCGCTGCACCCGGACGACATCGAGGCGGTCTACAAGACCTGGTACGGCGTCTACAGCCGCGTCGGCCCGTGGCGCCACCTCTTCCCGGCGGACATGCCACTCGGCGGCCCGGAGCGGATCGACCGTGATCCGATGACGGAAGGGCCGCTTCCGGAGTTCTTCACGCAGTGGGAGTGGTGGCGTCGCCAGTGGGAGGAGACGTTCCGCGTCCATGCCCTGGATGGCGATTCCGCCGCCGCGGCCGATGACCTGCGCGAGCACCTGTCGCACCTCGAGGCCTACCCGGACGCCCTCGCGACCACCGACCGGCTGGCGGCCGCTGGTCGCCGGCTCGCCCTCCTCTCCAACGCCGACGAGGACTTCCTCCAGAGCGCAGTGTCCAAGAACCGGCTGCGCTTCTCCGTGATCCAGTCGTCGGAGTCGCTCCGGGCGTACAAGCCGCATCGCGCGACGTTCCTCGCAGCGGTGCACCGCCTCGGATGCGCCCCCGACGAGGTGCTGTACGTGGGCGATTCCGCCTACGCGGACGTGCATGGCGCGATGCGCGCCGGCCTGCGCACGGTCTGGGTGCGACGCACCGAGCGCCCGTACCCTGCAGACGCCCCAGCCGCCGACCTGGAGGTGCGCAACCTGGCGGAGATCGCTGACTTCCTGCTCGGCAGCTAGGTCCGCGGTTCCACCGTCCCGTGCGGCTGACCCGGGTGCGCTCGCGCTTCCGTTGCAGTCTGCAACGCCCTGAGTATCGGGTGTCTCCACCCATTGCCACCCTCAGCGGCGGCCACGTATACTCGATTTCTCATAATTGTCAAGTCGCTTACGCATTTGCGCCTCAGCAAATTCCAGTGAGACTCAGCAAGCAGCTGTGCACCAGACGGACGTCCGCCCATGCGCGTAGCCTGTTCCCAGGATGACCTGCACCGAGGGTTGAGCGCGGTCGCTCGCGCGATTCCGGCCCGCACCACGTTGCCCATCACGCAGCACGTGCTGCTCGAGGCGCAGGACGGGTCGATCACGCTCTCGGCGACCGACGCGGAGACCATCGCGATCACGTATCGGATCAGCGCCACCATCGCCGAGCCGGGTTCGATCACACTCCCCTCACGTCTGCTGTCGGACTTCGTTGCCACGCTCCCACCTGCCGAGATCACGATGACGCTCGCGGAGCGCTCCCGACAGGTCAGTCTCACCTGCGCGCGCAACGAGGCGTCCATTGGCGGCATGGATCCCGACGACTTTCCTCCGATTCCCCCCGCCACGGACTCCGATCCGGTCCGAGTCGAGCGCGACCGGTTGCGGCGTGCGCTGAGCAAGGTGGTGTTCGCCGCGGCCACGGACGACTCGCGTCCTGTCCTGACGGGCGTGCACTTCGCGATGAGCGGCACGGAAATCAAACTCGCCGCGGCCGACGGGTTCCGCCTCTCGGCGCACACGCTGCAGCTCGAGTCGCCGGTAACGGAGCGCAACGTCATCGTGCCGGCGCGCTCGCTGAGCGAGCTCACTCGCCTGCTGGGTGAGGCCTCCGAGGAGGTGACGATCACCTTCAACGCGGCGGCGACGCAGGTGCAGTTCGATCTCGGGCACGCCAAGCTCATGGCGCAGCTCATCCAGGGCTCGTTCCCGAACTACCAGCAGCTCATTCCGGCGGCGCACACGACTCGCACCGAGGTGGGTGTCGCGGAGTTCGCGCGCGAGACGAGGATTGCCTCGATCTTCGCGCGTGACGGCTCCGGCATCGTCCGTCTCGAGGCGACGCCCGGGGTCGACGGCGCTCCCGGCCGCCTCTCAATCTCGGCGCGTGCCGACGAGGTGGGGAATAACCAGGGTGAACTGGACGCCGTCGTCGAGGGCGACGCGGCGAAGGTCGCATTCAACAGCCGCTACCTGAGCGACGTGCTCGGCGCCATCGATGCCGAACGGGTCGCCATCGAGACCACGTCGCCCTCGAGCCCCGGCGTGTTCCGCCCCATCGGCGACGACAACTTCGTGCACGTGGTCATGCCGATGTTCGTGCAGTGGTGAGAAAAATCCCCGTCAAAACTGTGCGGAATCACGCCTTCAAGCACTCCTGACGTCCCCTCGTCGGTCCGCCGCACCCGCACCGACAGCTGAAGCGCCTCCGCGATCCTGTCGAGCCGACCTTCCTCGACGCCCGACACCACGCGATCGCGCACGGCTGCGCAAGTGGCGGCGAAGTCTTCCGTGCTTGCGGGAAGTCGGATCGTTCCAGCACCGTTCAGGCTCGTCATGGCGGCCTCCAGGGAGGCGCTTTGCGTCCGAATCGTCGTGGTCTCCCGTTGGAGGTACCCGTCGTCGATCTCGCCGAGCTGGTAGAGCCGCAGCAGGCGCTGGCGCTGTTTCTCGAGGGACACCAGCCGCTCGCGGGCGGCGACCAGATCGCGGCTCGTGTCGAGGCCGGCAGACGCACGCTCCAGTTCCGCGAGGACGATCTCCGGCGACGACAGCAGGCCGGTGAGCTCACGCACAACTGCAGCCTCGAGGTCACCCGCGCGGACGTACCGACTGAGGCAGCGGTCATGGCGTGGCCCCGCGTACGCACGGCGACAGCGGTAGTAGCGGTACTTGCCCAGCGATGTCTGCCCGACCATCGCGGCACCACAGGCGTCGCATCTGACGATGCCAACGAGGGCATAGTCGTATTTCCGCTGCGCCGCTCGGCGACGCTCCGGATCGCGGAGACGCGTTTGCACGGCCTCGAAGAGCTCGGCAGAAACAATGGCTGGCGTTGCGTCGGGCACGTCGATCCAGTCTGCGGGGTCTCGTACCTCCACGACTCGACGGCGCTTGCCGGTCTTCGTGTCACGCCGGTGGGTCGCCTTCGTGCGGCGGTAGATCGTGTGACCGGCATACGCTGGGTTGAGCAACATGTTGCGGACGGTCCACGAGGACCACTGGACGCCCGTGTAAGTTGGGATCCCTTCACTGGTGAGGGTATTGGTGATCCCGAGGAGGGAGCCTCCCGCCGAGAACTCCTGGAATATCCGAAGCACGACGGCCGCCTGCTCCTCATCGCGAACCCGGCGGCCAGTTGCCGAGTCATACCGATAGCCGTACATCCCTCGTCCAGTGGCCTGCGGCAGGCGACCGCTGCGGGCGCGTTCGGCCTTACCGCGCATCGTGCGCTCAGCGATCTTCTCCCGCTCAACCTCCGCGATGAACGCGCGCGCGGCGAGGATGAAGCGCCCGACGGCCGTGTCCTCGAAGCGCTCGGTCACGAACTCCATGCGGACCTCGGCCCGCTCGAACTCGTCGAAGAGGATGCCGATGTGGTTCTGGCTGCGCGACAGGCGGTCGACGGCGTACGCGATGACGACATCCGCCTTGCCTCGCCGCAGCGCCCCGCGGAGCTCCTCAAGGCCTTCCCGCTCAAGCGCTGCGCCGCTCGCTGCATCCCGGATACAGCGCACGACTCGCCAGTCGTGATCCGCAGCCAGTTGTAGGCAGGCACGTTCCTGCGTTTCGAGTGAGGTGCCGTCGCGCTCCTGAGCATCGGTCGAG
>CADEHD010000199.1 GCA_902827055.1 uncultured Chloroflexota bacterium
CTGAGGCGGACGAGGAGAATGGGACCGCGGTCCCGACAGGCAGGAGGCCGACCCTGGAGTTCCCCGATCAGCTCCTGTACTCGGAGAGCGACGAGTGGGTACGCGTCGATGGCGGTGAGGCCGTCCTCGGTATTACCGATTACGCGCAGGACCAGCTCGGTGACATCGTGTTCGTCGAGCTGCCAGCGGTCGGGCGCGCCCTCGCGGTCGGCGAGGCGTTCGGCGTCGTCGAGTCGATCAAGGCTGTGTCCGACCTCTACGCCCCGATCGCCGGCGAGGTGCTCGCCTTGAACGAGGCGCTGGCGGACGCGCCCGAGCGCGTGAACAGCGACCCATATGGCGAGGGCTGGCTCATCCGCCTGCGCCTGCGTGGGCCGATCGATGAGGCGGCGTTGCTGACGAGCGCGGCCTATCGGGCGCTGCGCAGTCACGAGGCGTAGCGAGTGGCCCTCGAAGCGTCGGCACCGACGCCGTACATCCCCAACACCGACGCCGATCGCGCGCTCATGCTCGAGCGGATCGGGCTGCCGAGCACTGACGCCCTGTTCGGCGAGCTGCCCGAGCGCTGGCGCGACCCCTCCATCGAGGTGCCGCCCGCGCTCAGCGAGCTGGAGCTGATGCAGCTGCTGCGTCGCCGCGCCGAGGCGAACGCCGGGGCGCGGATGACATCGTTCCTCGGGGCGGGTGCCTACCGTCGCTACATCCCCGCGGTGACCTCGCACCTGGTCAGCCGCCCCGAGTTCGTCACTGCCTACACGCCGTACCAGCCCGAGATCAGCCAGGGCACGCTGCAGGCAGCCTTCGAGTACCAGTCGACCGTCTGCGCGCTCACGGGCATGGAGGTCTCGAACACGGGTCTCTACGACGTGGCCAGCGCCGCCGCCGAGGCGGCCCTGCTCGCGGCCCGCGTCACCTCGCGGCGCGTGGTGGCCGTGCTCGAGCCGTTTCACCCCCAGACGCTTGAGGTCGTGCGGACGTACGCCTTCGCCGCCGACCTGCGCGTGGACTCGATCCGCGACCTCGCGGCGCTGAGCTCCGAGCACGCGTGCGTCCTCGTTCAGCAGCCGAACTACCTCGGTGCGATCGGGGATCTCGAGCAGGTGGTTGGCGCGGCCCGCGAGGCCGGGGCGCTCTCGGTAGTGGCGACGGACCCGTTCGCGCTCGGGATGCTGCGCCCGCCCGGCGACGCGGGCGTCGACGTGGTGGTGGGCGAGGGCCGTGATCTCGCGATCGGGCTGTCGTACGGGGGCCCCTCGGTGGGCCTGTTCGCGACTCGCGAGCGCTACCTCCGGCAGGTCCCGGGGCGCATCGTGGGCCGCACGCGCGAGTTGCACGGGCCTGGCGAGAATGCGCCCAGGACCGGCTACGTCCTGACGCTGCAGGCGCGCGAGCAGTTCATCCGGCGTGCGCGCGCCACCTCCAATTTCTCCACTGGGCAGGCGCTGATCGCCCTCGCGTTCACGATCACGATGCAGGCGCTGGGCCCGGGCGGACTCAGGCGCGCCGCCGAGTACTGCTACCAGGTGGCCCACGACGCCGCGCGCCGCCTCGATGCGATCCCGGGGTACACGGTCGTCGAGGGCGCGCCCTGGTTCCAGGAGTTCCTCCTGCGGGGGCCCGTGCCGCCCGCCGAGCTGCTGCGCCGCCTCGAGGCACGCGGGATCATCGGTGGGCTCGACGTCTCCGGGCGTCCAGAGTCCGAGGCGCGTGACGCGATCCTCGTGTGCGTGACCGAGACCACGACCGGCGAGGACCTCGACGTCCTGGAGGCGGCGCTCCGCGCGATCGCGCAGGAGGCATCGTGAACAACTCGAACCCCCCGAGCGGCGATGACGCCGGGGCCGCCGTGCCCGCCGCAGCGCTGACCTTCGAGCGCAGTGTGGCGGGGCGACGCGCCGTCGATGTGCCCACGTGGCACGGTGCGGCCACCCCGCCGCTGCCGGCGCACCTGCTGCGCGAGTCGCTGGCGCTGCCGGAGCTGAGCCAGGGCGAGCTCGTCCGGTACTACTCGGACCTCGCCAGCCGCAACTTCGGCATCGATACCGGCAGCTACCCGCTGGGCTCGTGCACGATGAAGTACAACCCGAAGGTCGACGACCTGCTCGCATCGCTGCCCGGCTTCACCGAGCTGCACCCGCTGGCGCCCGAGGGGCTGGCGCAGGGCACCCTGGCCGTGCTCTACGAGCTGCAGCAGGCTCTCGGCGAGATCACGGGATTGCCCGCGGTGAGCCTGGCGCCGGCCGCGGGTGCGCAGGGCGAGCTGGCGGGCATCCTGATGGTGAAGCGCGCACTCGAGGAGCGCGGCGAGCTGGCGCAACGGCGGCGCGTGCTGGTCCTCGACAGCGCGCACGGCACGAATCCGGCGACCGCCGCCATGGCCGGGTTCGCGGTCACCGAGCTGCAGAGCGGTGGCGACGGGCGCATCGACGAGCCGGCGCTGCGGGCCATCCTCGATGAGACGGTCGCCGCGGTGATGGTCACCCTCCCGAGCACCCTCGGCCTCTGGGAACCGGCGATCGAGGCGGTGGCGCGCGACATCCACGCCGTGGGTGCGTACCTGTACGCCGATGGCGCCAACCTCAACGCGATCGTCGGGCGGCTGCGCTTCGGCGATGTCGGCTTTGATGTCGCCCACCTCAACCTCCACAAGACGTTCTCGACGCCGCACGGCGGGGGTGGCCCCGGGGCCGGGCCCGTGCTTGCCTCGGCGGAGCTGGCGCGCTTCCTGCCGACGCCGGTCATCGAGCGGCACGAGTCCGAGGGCGGCGGCGCGGTCCCGGGCTGGCGGTACGCCCTCGCGGCACCACCGGCGAGCATCGGTCGGATGCAGCAGTTCCACGGCTCGGTGGGTGTGCTGCTGCGGGCGTACGCGTACCTGCGCACGCTGGGCCTCGAGGGGTTGCGCGCGGTCTCGGAGAACGCGGTCCTGAACGCGAACTACCTCCGCGAGCTGCTGCTGCCCTACTACGACCTCCCGTTCCCTACGCGCGTGCTTCATGAGGTGGTGTTCTCCGCGACGCGGCAGCGACGCGAGCACGGCATCCGGGCGTACGACATCGCGAAGCGGCTCATCGACCACGGCGTGCACCCGCCCACGGTGTACTTCCCGCTGATCGTCGAGGAGGCGCTGATGATCGAGCCGACCGAGACGGAGTCGCGCGAATCGATCGAGCGCGTGGCGGCGGCGTTCATCGCGATCGCGGAGGAGGCGGCGCGGGATCCGGAGGCGCTGCACGCCGCGCCGACGACGGCGCCGATCGGACGGCTGGACGAGGCGCTGGCGGCGCGGCAGCCGGACCTGCGCTGGCGGGCACCGGGCACCTAGCGACGTAACGACCTTCCGCCCCTCGAGGGCGGCTCGTACACTCGGACTGTCACCGATCAGTCTCCCCCCAGAGACGGACGCCTCGCTGCCCACGCCGGCACGCGCGCAGTACCTCGAGATGAAGCGGCAGCACCCCGATGCGCTGCTGCTCTTTCGCATGGGCGACTTCTACGAGACGTTCGACCAGGACGCAGAGACGGTGGCAGGCGTCCTCGGCATCGCGCTGACCTCGCGACCGATGGGACACGACGTCGGGCGGGTGCCGCTCGCCGGCATCCCCTACCACGCGCTCGACCGCTACCTCGATCGGTTGCTGACGGCCGGGCATCGCGTGGCCCTGTGCGAGCAGACGTCGCCGCCGGGCAAGGGGTTGGTCGAGCGGCGCGTCGTCCGCGTGGTCACCCCGGGCACCGCCGACACCGGCGTGCTCATCGAGGAGCGCGCGCACAACTGGCTGCTTGCCATCGCACCACCATCCGCCGATGGGCGCACCGGGCTCGCGGCGTGCGACGTGACGACGGGCGAGCTCGAGTGTCGCGTGCTGCCGGCCGCCGAGGTCGCGGCGGAGTGGGCACGCCTTGGGCCGGGCGAGGTGCTGCTCCCGCGCGGCGTCGGGGGCCTCGATGCGGGGGCGGGGGGGCTGCGTCCGCCCACGAGCACGGCGAGCGTCGTCGAGCGGCCGGTCGAGGCGTTCGCCCCGGCGCGGGGTGTGCGGGCGCTCGAGGAGCGGTTCGAGGTGGCGAGTGCCTCCGCGCTCGGCCTCGACGGGTCCGAGCTCGCGGCCGGTGCGGCAGGGGCGCTGCTCGCATACCTCCGCGAGACCTGGCCCGAGGCGCTGGAGCACCTCCGTCCGCCGCGCGTGGTGCACCCGGCGGACGAGGTGGTGCTCGATCCCCAGACGCGCCGCAGCCTCGAGGTGCAGACGGGGGCGCGTAGCGACGTCTCGCTGCTGACGGTGCTCGACCAGACGCTCACCCCGGCCGGGGCGCGGCTGCTGCGCGACGTCCTGAGCCGGCCACT
>CADEHD010000200.1 GCA_902827055.1 uncultured Chloroflexota bacterium
ATTGCGAGGACCTCGGACTCCACACGCCACAGACGGCGATCGTGAGGTGCCTCCTCACGCTCAGCACCTCTGTCGAGGAAATCACGGCGAACCTGCTGGCGCCTGTCGTGCTGAATCGGGAGACACGGAAGGCGCGTCAAATCGTGCTTCCGGATTCGAATCTTTCGATGCGTTTTCCGATTTTTCAGACGCTGCATTTACCACTTTCGGCGTAACATAAAACGTGCCGAGCGGGGCAACCCGCTGACCGCCATTGCCCGCAGGGCCGGCTCGGGCTGGATTCGGCAGGAGGCCGCAGTGCTCATCCTTACTCGCAAGGCCGAGCAAGGGATCGTGATCGACCAGGTCACGACCGTGCGCATCTTGAGCATCGACGGCGATCGCGTGAAGATCGGCATCGATGCGCCCACGAGCATCACGGTGCTTCGTGAGGAGTTGCTGGAGCAGGTGGCTGGTCAGAATCGCGAGGCCGCGCGCCCCTCGACGAACCAGCGTGCCGTGCAGCAGCTCAAGTCCCTGGGGCGGAATGGCAACGGTGGTGCCCGGCAAAACGGGGGTCCCGCTGGCGAACGTCCCGAGTCGAACGGCGTCGCACCGGACGCGGAGCACCGCTAGGGCTCCGCAGTGCGTGGAGTGGCGCCGACGCGACGCGGCCCAACGCCACTCTCCGCTCACTGAGGCGCCCGCGGACCCAGGTCGCAACGCGCGCCTCGATTATCGATTCTTTACACTCTCCTCGTGGAACCCCAACGCCCGCCTGCCAGCATGATGAACAGACGGAGCCGGGCCTGCCGGCGGTTCGCAGCAACAGGTACGGTGGGAGCAGGTGCGAGCGTGCTGGCGCTGTTCGCTTCGGCGAGCGGGGGCCGGCTCCGTCACCCCGGCAGAGGCGGCTAGCGCATGCCAGGCAGGATCCTCGTCGCGGACGATGAATCGAACATCGTCCAGCTCCTCAGGCTCTACCTCCGCGAAGCCGGCTACGAGGTGGTGGCGGCGCACGACGGCCGCGAGGCCCTCGAGCGCTTCCGCGCCGACGCGCCGGACCTCGTCCTCCTCGACATCATGATGCCGGAGCTCGGCGGCTTCGAGGTGTGCCAGGAGATCCGCAAGACCTCCGATGTCCCCGTGATCATGCTCACGGCGCGCACCGACGACGTCGACAAGATCGTCGGCCTCGAGATGGGTGCCGACGACTACGTGACCAAGCCGTTCAACCCTCGCGAGGTGGTGGCGCGCGTGAAGGCGAACCTCCGCCGGCGAGAATGGGACGCCGCCGCCGCGCAGTCGCCCGCCGAGCGCACCGCCGTGACCATCGGGAACGTCTCGCTGGACCCCGCCAGCCGCGTCGTCACGGTCGGCGAGACCGCCGTGCGACTGCGCCAACGCGAGTTCGATCTCCTGGAGGCGTTCCTCCGCCACCCCAACGTCGTGCTCGACCGCGAGCGCCTCCTCGCGCTGGTCTGGGGAGAGGACTACTACGGGGACCCGCGCACCATCGACGTGCACGTGGCGTGGTTGCGCGACAAGCTCTCCGCCGCGACCGCCCGCATTGAGACCGTGTGGGGCGTGGGCTACAAGCTCGTGCCGCCCGATGCCGAGCTGCAGCCGCCGGCGAGGTCCCGCTAAGTGCTGCTCAGCCTCCGCCTTCGGCTCATGGTGGCGTTCCTCAGCGTGATCGTGATCACGCTCACCTTTGCTTCGGTCGGGGCCGTGGTGCTGCTCAGGGAGCAGCAGACCGAGTTCGCGCGGCAGCGCTACGGGCGCCTCGTCGACCCGTTCGCGTTGCGCGTGCAGCAGATGGAGCGGGCCGGCTACCCGCTGTTCCGGATCCGCAGCGAGCTCGCGGATCCCGCGAGCTACTACGAGGTGCGCCTGCTCCTCCTCGATGACACGAACCAGGTCATCCTCGACACCGGCGCCGGGGAGGAGATGCTGGGCGTGACGCTCGCCATCGACCAGCCCTCGGCGGGCCCACAGGGCCAGCCGTACCGCGCCTGGCTCGCGCACTGGCAGCAGCAGGACCTGTACCTCTTCGTGTCGACCACGGCATCGCCGGCCCGGAGCGAACCCGGATCCGAGCCGATGCGGCTGGTCATCGCCGTGCCTGCCAGCGACGTCACCGCCGCCTGGGACCTCTTGTTGCCGCGCCAGCTCTGGGCCGGATCCCTCGCGTTCGTCGTCGCCGTGCTGCTCTCGATCGTGGTCGCGGGCCGCATCACCCAGCCCGTGCGTGCCATGACGCGCGCCTCCGAGGCGATCGCCGAGGGACACTACGACCAGCGCATCGAGGTCAACGGCCACGACGAAATCGCCCAGCTGTCGCGGGCGTTCAACCGCATGGCCTCGGAGGTGGGGCGTAACCAGCGCGCGATGCGCCAGCTGGTCGCGAACATGACCCACGACCTGAAGACGCCACTCACGTCGATCGGCGGCTTCTCCCAGGCGATCGCCGAGGGGTTGCCGGAGAACGCGGAGGAGTATCAGCGGCTCGGCCAGGTCATCAACGACGAGGCCGGACACATGGGCGCGCTGGTGGACGACCTCCTCTACCTGTCGCGCATCGACTCAGGGCAGCTCGCGCTCAGTGTCGAGTCGATCCACGTCGATGACCTCGTCAGCGCCACGGCGGACCGATTCACATTCCAGGCCGAGTCCGGCGACGTCACGATTCGACGTGAGCTCCGCGCCGGGGACATCCAGGGCGACGGACGGCGGCTGGAGCAGGTGTTCACCAACCTGCTCGAGAACGCCATCCGGTTCGCGCCGCGCGGCACCGAGGTGCTGTTGCGCTCCTACCGCTACGGCCCCAGCGCCGTCATCGAGGTGCACAACGGCGGTGAGCCCATCCCGGCCCAGTCGCTCCCACACGTGTTCGATCGCTTCTTCCAGGGCGACCCCGCTCGACGCCGCGGCGGGCACCAGGGCCTGGGCCTGGCGATCGTCCACGAGCTCGTGCAGGCGCACGGCGGCACCGTGGCCGTGCAGTCCGCCGCCGAGAGCGGCACGACGTTCACCGTGCGGTTGCCAGTCGCTGGACCGCCACCGAGCGGAGCGCCGGACGCCGAGGGCACCCCTGCCCCCGAGGCTGCGTCGTTGCGCTTCGAGGCAGAGACTGCGAGCTAGGCGGGCTTCCGGGCTCCGAGCTGACACATCACGGCACCATACGGTCGCGATGTAACACCCAGTACTCGTAGGCGTCCTGCAGCGCGAGCCACGACGCCTCGATGACGTCCGTCGACGCCCCCACTGTGCGCCAGAGGTGAAGGCCGTCGGAGGACTCCACCAGCACTCGAACGCCCGCGTCGGCGCCCGCGCCCGAGTTGAAGATGCGCACCTTGTAATCGACGAGGTGCACGCGCTCGAGCTCGGGGAAGGACTCCACCAGCGCGCGCCGCACCGCGGTGTCGAGGGCCGAGACTGGGCCGTTGCCGTCGGCGGCCGTCTGCGACTGCCGCTCACCGACGCGCACCTTGACCATGGCCTCCGCCTGCATCTCGCTGACGTCGTCGGCGGCGAGGCCGGACCGGAGGTGACGGCGGCGTTCGACGATCAGGAAGTCCTCCAGCTCGAACGGCGGCACGTAGCCCCCGAGGGTGCGCAGGACCAGCAGCTCGAACGACGCCTCCGCTGACTCGAACTGGTAGCCTCGGGCCTCCTGGTCCTTCACCCGCTCGAGGACGGCACGCGCCTGCTCCTCTGAGAGGTCGAGGTCGCTGCCCTGCTCGCGCAGCTTGGCGACGACGTTGCGCCGGCCGGCAAGCTCCGACACGAGCACGCGCTCGATGTTGCCGACCGCGATGGGGTCCACGTGGGTGTAGGAGCCCGCGGACTTGGTGATCGCCGCGACGTGCAGGCCGGCCTTGTGCGCGAAGGCGCTCGAGCCCACGTAGGGCTGGCGTGGGTTGGGCGTCACGTTCGCCAGCTCGTCGGCGAACCGCGAGACCTCAGTGAGTCGCGCGAGTTGCTCGTCGGTGACGACGCGGATGCCCATCTTCAGCTGCAGGTTGGCGATCACGGAGATGATGTTGGCGTTGCCGGTGCGTTCCCCCCAGCCATTGAGGCAGGCCTGCACCTGGGTGGCGCCTGCTTCGACGGCAAGGAGCGTGTTCGCGACTGCCATGTCGCCATCGTTGTGCACGTGGATGCCGACGGCGCAGCCCATCGACTCGACGGCCTCGCGTGCGCGGTGCACCCCCTCGACGATGGCCGCGGGCAGGGCGCCGCCGTTGGTGTCGCACAGCGTGACGGTCGAGGCGCCCGCGGACGCCGCGGCGCGCAGTGTCGAGAGCGCGTAGGGCGCGTCCTCGGCGTAGCCGTCGAAG
>CADEHD010000201.1 GCA_902827055.1 uncultured Chloroflexota bacterium
CACGCGCAGCGACGCAACTCACCGAGGTCGATACGCCCACGTTCACCTGCCGCCGCGTCGCCATCGACGGGCTGGGTGCCCGCCTCGGCCTCGGGGAGGCCTAGCTCGTGGGCTACTACCCCATCTTCATGGAGATGCGCGGGCGCAAGGTCCTGCTCGTCGGGGGCGGACACGTGGCCCTCGAGAAGATCGGCAAGCTCGTCGAGTCCGAGGCTGACGTGACGGTGGTCGCGCCCGCCCTCATCCCCGAGGTGCGCGCGTTCATCGATGCCGGTCGCGCCCGCCTCCTCGAGCGCGAGTACGTGGACGGCGACACCGCGGGCGCCGACATGGTGTTCGTCGCCACCGACAACGGCGCAATCAATCGCCGCGTGGCCGACGAGGCGCGCGGGCGAGGACTGTGGGTCAACGCCGCCGACGATGTCGCCAACTGTGACTTCATCCTCCCTGGCGTGGCCCGAAGCGGACACATCACCATCGCCACCTCGACCGGCGGCGCGAGCCCCGCGCTCGCGCGATGGCTGCGCGAGCGCATGGAGGCGTTCCTCGCCGACGAGGTGGTGGCGTTGGGCGACGTGCTCGCCGAGCTCCGCGTCCGGGTACGCGCCCGCGACCGCGAGTGCGCCGCAGGCTGCGACCGCACCCAGCCGCCCCCGCCGCTGCTCTGCAAGACGTGCCCCAATCGCATCCCGCCGGATCGCTGGCAGGAGGCGATCGACGCCGAGGTGATGGACCTGCTGCGCGCGGGCAATCGAGAAGCGGCGAGCGCACGGATCGCGTCCGCGATCGGCCTCGACCGGCCGCTGCTCGCACGGACGTAGGGGACGGGAGATGGGCGGCGCGATGCTGACGATGGTGGGCGTGAGTCATCACGAGGCCCCCCTCGAGGTCCGCGAACGGCTTGCCGTCCCCGCCGAGTCCGTCCCGGACGCCCTGTCGGCGCTGTCGCGCCGCCTCGGCCCCGCGGTCGTCCTCGAGACCTGCAACCGCACCGAGGTCTACCTGTCAGGCGACTACGCACCCGAGGCCGTGTGTGCCGTACTGGCCGACTCGGCAGGGCTCGACGCGGCGCTCGCGCGCTCGTTCGTGCGCGTCCGCCGTGACCTCGATGTCGTCCGCCACCTCTTCGAGGTGAGCGCGGGCGTCGACTCCATGGTGTTGGGCGAACCCGAGATTCTCGGACAGGTGCGCTCCGCCTACTCGCGGGCCACCACCGCCCGCGCCGACGACGCCATCCTCGCGCGCCTGTTCCACCTCGCGATTCGCGTCGGCCGCCGCGCCCGCGTCGAGACCGGCATCTCGAGGCACGCCGTATCGCTGTCCTCGGTCGCCGTCCACGAGGCGCTGGCGTTGCACCCCGACGTGATGCGGACCCGCGTGCTCGTGCTCGGGGCCGGCGAGGCCGGGCGTTCCGCCGCCGAGGCCATGGTCAACCGCGGCGTCGCCCAGGTGACCGTCATCAACCGCACGTTCGCGCACGCGGAGGCCCTCGCGAGCGATCTCGGCGGCGTCGCGCGCCCCTTCGAGGACCTCGTGCCCGCGATCGGCGAGTCCGATGTCGTGGTGGCTGCGACGAGCGCTGCGCAGACGATCGTGCCGCGCGCCTCCCTCGAGTCCGCGCTGCGCCTCCGCCACGAACGACTCGCGGGCGGCCCCCTCCTCGTGTTCGACATCGCGATGCCGCGCGACTTCGAGGCGGCCGCGCGGCACCTCGACGGCGTCGTCTATCGCGACCTCGATGACCTGCAGGCGATCTCCGAGGCGAACGGCGCCGCTCGCGGCGACGAGGTCGAGGCCGTGCGCGCGCTCGTGGACGGCGAGGTGCAGCGCTTCTCCGGCTGGTGGGGCCAGCTCGGCGTGTTGCCGACGGTCGCCGCGATCAACGAGCGCGCCGAGGCGATGCGCCAGGCGCAGGTCGCGCGCACGCTCCAGGCGCTGCCCGCCGCGGACCGCACCGAGGAGATGCAGGCGCACCTCGATGCGCTCACGCGCTCCCTCGTCCGCCAGCTCCTCCACGACCCCATCACCACGCTCCGGCGGCGTGGCGACCGCGACGACTACATCGCCGCCGCGCGCACGCTCTTCGCCATCGATGGCGACGCGAACGTGGAGCGCCACGCCCCCCGCGAGGCCTGACGTGCCCGGTCTGCGCATCGCGACCCGCGCCTCGGCGCTGGCGCTCGTCCAGACCCGCCTCGCCGCGGACGCCCTCCGCGCGGCGCACCCGGGTCTCGACCTCGACGAAGTCGAAGTCACCACTGAGGGCGATCGCGACCGCACCACGCCCCTCACCATCCTCGGCGGGCGAGGCGTGTTCGTCCGCTCCGTCGAGCAGGCACTCCTCGATGGCCGCGCGGACCTCGCAATGCACTCGCTCAAGGACGTGCCCACCGAGCAGCTGCCGGGCCTAGCGCTCGTGGCCGTGCTGCCGCGCGCCGACGTGCGCGACGCGCTCGTCAGCCGCGACGGCGCCGGCCTGCAGTCGCTCCCGAGTGGCGCGCGCGTCGGCACCAGCTCGCGGCGCCGCGTCGCTCTGCTGCGCGCTCTGCGCCCCGACCTGCAGGCGACCGAGCTGCGTGGCAACGTCGACACCCGCCTGCGACGCGTGACCGAGGGCGTGGTCGACGCGGCGCTGCTGGCGGCCGCCGGCCTCGACCGGCTGGGGCGCGCCGCCGAGGTGACCGAGTACCTCGACGCCCGCGACTTCCTCCCGGCGCCCGGCCAGGGCGCGATCGTGCTCCAGTGCCGCGCCGACGACGCCTCGACCATTGCGTTGCTTGCCGCCATCGACGACGAGGCGACGCACCAGGCGACCGACGCCGAGCGGGCGGTGCTTGCGGCGCTGGGCTCGGGGTGCTCGCTCCCGGTCGGCGCGTTCGCCACCATCACCGGCGCCACGCTGCAGCTGCGCGCGATGATCGCCACAGACGACGGTCGGCCGCACTTCGAGGATGCCACGGGGCCCGCGACGAGCGGCGTTGCGCTGGGCCGCGAGCTCGGCGAGCGACTCGCAGCCGTCGCCGGAGTGCGCTCGTGACCAACGAGCGCGGCCACGCCTGGCTGGTCGGTGCTGGCCCGGGCGCGCCCGGCCTCATCACGGTCGCAGGCCTCGAGGCCCTGCGCAGCGCCGAAGTGGTGCTCTACGACCGCCTCGCGCCGCAGGAGCTGCTGCAGGAGGCGCCGGCGTCGGCGCTGCTCATCGATGTCGGCAAATCGGCCGGCAACCACGCGATGACGCAGGACGAGATCAACGCCGAGCTCGTGGCGCATACGGGCGCGGGCCGCCGCGTCGTGCGACTCAAGGGCGGCGACCCGTACGTCTTCGGGCGTGGCGGTGAGGAGGCGCTTGCCCTCGCAGCCGCCGGGCTCACCTGCACCGAGATCCCCGGCGTCACCTCGGCCATCGCCGGGTTGGCCCTCGCGCACATCCCGATCACCCACCGCAACGTCGCCTCGTCGTTCGTCGTGGTCACGGGCCACGAGGACCCGACGAAGCCGGAGACCGCCGTCGACTGGGATCGGCACGCCCGAGGCGGGGACACCCTCGTGGTCCTCATGGGCGTCGGCCGGCTCGCCGCCATCGCCGACGCACTCATCGAGGCCGGGCGGCCCGCGTCGACGCCGGCCGCGCTCGTGCACGCCGCGGCGACCCCGCGCCAGCGCGTGGTGACCGCCCGCCTCGACACGATCGCGCGCGCCGCCGCCGAGGCGGGCATCGGTGCCCCCTCGCTGTTCGTGGTTGGCGACGTGGTTGCGCTCCGCCCCGCCCTCGAGGCCGCGGCGAGCCCGCTCGCGGGCAAGCGCGTCCTCGTGACTCGGACGCGCGCGCAGGCCTCGACGCTCGCTCGTGCCATCGAGGCAGAAGGCGGCTACCCCGTCGTGCTCCCCGCGCTCGAGCTCGAGCGCCGCGTCGACGAACCGGCGCTGGCGCGGGCCGCGGCCGGCCTGCGTGACGGCGCCTATCAGTGGGTCGTGTGCACGTCCGCCAACGGCGTGGACGCCGGGCTCGAGGCGCTGCGCGGCGCCGGCCTCGACGCCCGCGCCTTCGCCGGCGCCCGCATCCTCGCCATCGGCGACGCGACGGCGCAGGCGCTGCTGGCGCGCGGGCTGGTCGCCGACCTCGTCCCCGACGAGGCGGCAGGCGAAGGCGTCGTCGAAGCGTTGACCGGTGCGGGTGTGGAGGGGACGCGCGTGCTCGTCCTCCGGGCGGAGGGCGGACGCGCCATCCTCATCGACGGGCTGGTCGCGGCCGGCGCGACCGTCGACGAGGTCACGCTCTACGTCGCCGCCCCGCCCGCGGCCGCGCCTCCCGAGGC
>CADEHD010000202.1 GCA_902827055.1 uncultured Chloroflexota bacterium
GCCATCGGCTCCTCGATGGTCTTCCTGCTCGGGCTGCTGCTGATCCGGACCCGGCACCTGCTGCTGACCACGCTGCTGCCGTTCTACGCCGTGATCGGCGTCGTCGTGCTCAGCGCCTTCGCCAACCGCAACCTCGGCAGCAGCATCGATGTGATCGTCAAGTTCGGCTACCTCATCGTCATCACCATCGCCGTCTACGAATCGCTCAGCGAGCGCGGCGAGGAGCGGACCTGGAGCCTGCTGCTGTGGGCGATGGTCACGCCGGTGTTCTTCCAGTTCCTCTCCGTGGCATTCGGCATCAGCAAGGGCACCGAGGGCGTCGGCGCCGGCGTCAGCTACGTCGGCGGCTACAACCACGAGGCCGGCTTCTCGACCGTGCTGGCGACCGGCTTCGTCATCGCCTGCTTCGCGACCGGGCTCAGCCTGTGGTTCCGCGGCGGTGCGCTGCTGACCCTGCTCGCCGGCCTGTTCCTCGCCAACTACCGGACCGCGATCATCGCCTTCGCGCCGATGGTGCTGATGCAGTTCAACGCGGACGTGCTGGCGCGCTTCTCGCCGCGGGTGCGGATCATCATCGGCCTGGTGCTGCTGGGCGTGACCACCGCCGTGGCGCTCGCCGCCGTCTGGGTGCTGCGCGACAAGTTCGCCGACATCGGGGTCGTGTTCTCCGATCCCGACCGGCTGATCAAGCCGCAGGCGCAATACACGCCCGACGAGAAGCGGCTGCTGTCCGGCCGGCCCTGGATCTGGGCCTGGTACATCGAGAAGAAGAAGTCCTCGAGCGTGGGCTCGTGCGCGTCGAGTTCGATGACCGTGTACCCCGCGAGTCGTTTCACCAGCTCTCCGATGCCTCCGGTGACGCTGAAGGCGATCGTGCTTCCCGTCACGTTCGCCACGGTCACGCCCTCGATGTCCCTGAACGCCTCTCGTGGCACGGGCGCGTCGAACGTGACCGTGACGGGCCGCGAGACGAGGCGTCGCTGTGCCGCGAGGTCGAAGACGCCCACCAGTCGGCCGCCACGCAGGACCGCCACCCGGTCGCAGACCTGCTCCACCTCGTGCAGGATGTGCGAGGAGAAGAAGACTGTGCGCCCCTCGGCCGCGATCTCCTGGACGATCTCCAGCACCTGTTCCTGCATTAGCGGGTCGAGGCCTGTCGTCGGCTCGTCGAGCATGACGAGCTCAGGTCTGGCGAGCAGCGCCGCCACCATCCCCACCTTCTGCTGGTTCCCTCGCGAGAGGGTCCGGATCGGCCGGTTCACCGAGACCTGCAGGCGCTCCACCAGCGACGTCACGTACGCCTGGTCGACCTCGACGCCGCGCACGCCGGCGACGAAGCGGAAGAGGTCGGCGCCGTTCATGTCCGCGTAGAACTGTGGCGCCGCAGGCAGGAATCCGAGGTGGCGCCGCGCCTCGACGCCGGCGTGCTGCGCGTCCCAGCCGAGGATGCGCGCGAATCCGCTCGTCGGGCGGATCTGGTCCAGGAGGATGCGGATCAGCGTCGTCTTGCCCGCACCGTTCGGGCCCAGCAGGCCGAACACGGTCCCCTGCGGGACGGACATGCTCACGTCATCGAGGGCCCGCACGCCGCCCGCGAACGCCTTGCCCAGGTGCTCGACGAGGATCGCCGGGCTCGTGGTCGCATCCGCGCCGCGATGCGATGCCGGTGCGAGGGCGGTCACGGGGCACTCGCGCTGGCGCGCTCGAGGACTCGCTCGCCCTCGGTCAGCCCGGAGATGATCTCGGTGGAGCGGCCGTCGCTCGCTCCGATGGCGACGCGCCGCGTCTCGCGCTCCCCGCCCGGACTGAGCACTTCCACCGCGGGCCGCACGGCGTCCCGGCGGATTGCGGAGTTCGGCACGAGCAGGACGCTGCCCCGCTCGCGGTGAGCGAGGGTCACCGAGGCACTCAGGCCGGACAGCGGCAGTGACTGACTCACGAGGCGCTCGACGAGCGCCTCGCGCTCCGCCGGGGAGGCGGTCGCGCTGACTCCGAGCGCCGGGAGCAGTGCGTCGGCGCTCGCCAGGGCTGCAGCCACCTCGCCACCCGTGAGTACGCGTGCCTCGACGTCGAACGTGGCGGGGCCCGCCTGCGCCCTCGGAACGGCCGCGACGCCGCTCACGCGCACGAGGTAGCGCGCGCCACCCATCGCGTCGAAGCGCGCCACCCCGAGATGCCCCGGTTCGATCGCACCCACCTCGGACTCGGATGCGGCGAGTCGGACGGCCATCACCGTGCGATCGACCACGGTGACGACGGGCACGTATGGCGTGACGGCGTCGCCCACGCGGACGTCGAGCCTGGCGATCACCCCGTCGAACGGCGCGCGCAGCACGCTGTCGGCCAGGGCATCCTCGGCGGTGCGCAACGCGGACTCCGCCAGGAGGACGCGTTGCTGCTGCAACGCGACGGCCGTGCCGCCGCCCCCCAGCGCCGCCTGCGCGGCGAGTGCGGCATCCAGGGCGGCACGCGCGGCGCTCACCGCCTGGTCTGCGTTGCCCCGCTCCTCGGTGGTGGGGCCAGCGACCAGCGTCCGCAGGCGCTCCTGTGCGGAGGTCGCTGCCTGGCGCGCGGCGTCGCGGGCGCGCGCGGCACTCAGCAGGTCCTCGGCCGAGGGCGTTCCGTACGGCGCGAACGTGAAGATGGCGGCGTCATGACGCGCCTGGAGACCCGGTCGCATCGCGAGCGCCTGCGCCAGCCGCGTGACTGCGCCCTCGAGTCCCGCGACCGACGCGCCATCGAGGGCGCGTCGCAGCGCCAGCCGGAGCGCCTCGATGTCGCGCAGCCCGCCGGTGCCACCCACGATCTGACGCGAGAGGGTGTCGAGGTCGGCGGCGGACGCGGCGAGGTCGACGCACGAGTCGCGATTCCCCAGGTCCTTGCACCGATCCTCGATGGCGCTCGCGAAGTCGTCGATGGCGGGGCGAACGAATCGAGCGCTGTCGGTTGTCGCGAGCAGGCGCTCGATGTCGGCCTCCGCCGCATTGAGCGCGGCGGTCGCGGCGTCCATCTGTCGTTGGATGGCCTCGGCTCGCACGAGCGCCGCCCCGCGCGCCTCCAGGACATCCAGCTGCTCCTGTGCGCTGGCGAGTGCGTTCTGTGTGGTCAGAGCCGCCTGGCTCGCCGCCGCGATGGCGTCTGCACCGCTGCCGCGCTGCAACGTGCTCCGGTCGTTCTGCGCCCGTTGGAACGCGGCGCTCGCGGCGGCCACCACCTGCGCGGCGGTCGCCACGTCCGCGGGCGCGCCCGCGGCCTGCTGGCCCAGCGTGATGCGCGCGGCCTCGAGCGACGTCGCCGCCTGTTCCACGGCGCGCGTGGCGCTGCGGGCGTCGAGGGTGACGAGCGCCTGTCCCGCCCGCACCGGCGCACCCAGCGCGACGTCCACGGAGCGGACGACGCCACCCGCGGCCGCCGCGCCCGCGGTGAACGAGAGCCCGGCCTGAGTGGGCGCATAGGTCACGCCCGTCGTGGTCGTGGTTGAGGTCACCGAGCCGCGAGTCACCAGGACTGTCGGCGGCGTCGGCAGGGCGGTACGCACCGCCCTCGTCACGGCGCTATACGCGAGGGCCGCGGTCACCACGGGGACCGCGACTGCCCCGATCAGGAGCGCGCCGAGCTGCCAGGCCGGCCGCTGGTCAGCCAGTTGAGCCCCCGACGCGCCTCGACGAAAGATGCCCATCATCCACCCAGAGTCGCGAGCGCGCGCCGCTGATGTAGCTGTCGCTCGGGGACCTCGTATGTGACTTTAGTCACCTCGCGGGTCGGTGCGGCCCGCGGGCGCGCGCCCGCACCGACAGCCGTTGGGAGGCGACGCGGCGCGCGGTTGCGTCGAGCGTCTGGGGCGCTATCGACCGTTCGCGACGCGCTTCACCGCCACGGGTGCCAGCAGGAGCGGCGCGCTCACCGGTCGGAGGCCGAGCCCAGGTCCGATCCCCGAGGCTAGCCCGTGTGCCGCGCTCAGACCGGAAGGTCGACCCTTCTGCGCCACGGCCTTGGCGATATCCCACAGGACCAAACCGAATTGCTGTGCCAGCAGCAAGCCGGCGATCGGGTCACCCGTTCGGATGTGCATCGCGCAGGTCGCGGCAATCGCGCGGTACGTCTCGTAGGAGTAGCGGCGTCCATCGACCCACGGCCGCGCGCCCCAATGGTCGACGATCGCCTCCGGGATGTGCGCGATCGCACGGCCGGACTTCAGCATTCGGTACGCGAACTCGCCTTCCTCGTTGGAGGCGAACTCCGCCCCCGGGCCGAGACGCTCATCGAATCCGCCAAGCGCCAGCGCAGCGTCGCGGCGGACGGCCATGCAGG
>CADEHD010000203.1 GCA_902827055.1 uncultured Chloroflexota bacterium
CTGAACGCGAGCAGTCGGAATCCCTGGAAGTTCCACGTCGAGGCGAAGCCCACGGCCCCCACCTTCACGAGGTTGAGCGCGAGCGGGTTGCCCGGGTCGACCAGCATCAGCAGGGCCAGCAGGGAGACGTTGTAGATCGAGACCCCGACGACGGCCACGGCGACATAGGCCCAGAACGAGCGCCACTGTCGCCCGACGCGGAACGTGAATCGCGAGTGCAGCTGGTACCCCACGTTCGCGGCGACCGCGAAGGCCGCAGTGTTCGCGAGGAGGATGAACGAACGCGATGGCTCGCCGCGGAGCAGGACCAGGAGGTTGAACACGCCGAAGTCGACGGCCGTGACCGCGATTCCCACGAAGAAGAACCGGGTCAACGGGCGTTGCTGCAGGTCGCCCAGCAGCGACGTGGCGCGGAGTCGTGCGGCGCTCAACGAGTCCCCCCCTGCCCGCGTTCACACGGGGCAGGGCGCCATGCTACTAGACCTTGCGGCCGTGTGTCCGGGTTGCGCGGGCGACATGGCGAGTGAGTGGGTCATGGTGGAGATGGGGGGGCTCGAACCCCCGACCTCTGCATTGCGAACGCAGCGCTCTCCCAGCTGAGCTACATCCCCGGGACCCGCATCGAGTATACGGAGGGCAATCGAGCACCGGCAAACCCGGCCACCGAGGGCGGGCGCCGCCTCGGGGGACGGGGCGCTAGTCCGTGCGCGGCAGCTCGCGGACCTCGATGGTGCCGCCGGCCTCGAACGTGGGGTTCCCGTCGACGAGGGCGCGCGCGGCGTCGAGGTCGGGGGCCTCGACGCGTACGAAGCCCGTGATGTCCGAGGTGGGGGCCGCGGCCCCCGACCGGCGCAGCGTGATGCCGCCGCCGATGGCGCTGCCACCGCGCAGGGCACCGCGCGCCGCCAACCCCTCGAGGTAGGCCGGCCAGCGGTCCTCCGCCTCGGGAGTGGTGGTGTCGTCGTGCATCAGGAGCAGATACTCGGCCATCGGGTGGCTCCCCTCGGAGGCAGCGCCACCGTGGCGGCTTCGAGCGCTAGTCGACGAGTCCGGGGAGCGCGTCCACCACCATGCGCCGCGCCGCGACATCGACGGAGAGGATGACATCGGCGATCGCGGGGAGCAGCACGTCCTTCGCGCCCTCGCGCTTCACGACATAGACATCGTTCGAGCCCGTGCGCAGCACCTCCGAGAGCGTGCCCAGCGTCTCGCCCGTCGCGGTGTCGACCGTCATGCCGACCAGGTCGTGGGTGTAGTACTCGCCCTCGGGGAGCTCTGGCAGCTCGGACTCGGGGATCTCGATGAGCTCGCCGACGATCGACTCGGCTGCCTCGCGGTCCTCGAAGCCGCGGAAGAGGACGACCGGGTAACCGCGCGGGAACTGGACATCGAGGACCTTGCGGGGGATGCCCTGCAGGAGCAGCGTGACGCCGGCCTGGAATCGGTCCGGGTTCGAGGTCATCACGGTGACTTTGACGTGGCCGCGGACGCCCCAGACGCCGTTGATGGCGCCCACGGCGACCTTCTTGCGCTTGGCTCGGGGCATGGTGGTCGGCGTGAGGGAGGTCCCGGGCTAGTCGATGCTCAGGTGGGCGCGGACGCCGGCGCGGGTGGACGCGACGTGCAGCAGCGAGCGCATGGCGTTCGCGATGCGGCCGTCGCGGCCGATGACGCGACCCTTGTCGGCTTCGCCGACGTAGAGGTGGATCACGACGCGGTCGCCCTGGTCCTCCTCCTCGACGCGCACTTCGTCGGGGTGTTCAGCCAGTGCGCGGGCGAGGTACTCGATGAGTTGCTTCATACGGCCTGCTCTCGCGTATCACGAACGGCCCGGGGATCCGGGGCGGGTGGGCTTCGAGACGGGTGGTCCCGCCGAGGGCTACTCGGCGGGTGCGTCGGCGCTGGCGGCCGCGGCTTCGGCGGCGGCTGCTGCCTCGGCGGCGGCGGCCGCCGCTGCTGCTTCGGCCGCTGCAGCGGCGGCTGCGGCCTCGGCGATGGCGGCCTGGCGAGCGGCCTCGGCGGCGGCTGCCGCCTCGCGCTCCACCTTGGAGGGCTTGGTGACGCGCTTCTGGGGCGCGGCGATGGCGACGCCGTGGTCGGCGAAGAGTCGGTGCACCGTGTCGGAGGGCTGTGCGCCGACGGAGAGCCAGTGCTGGACGCGCTCCTGGTTCACCTCGAAGACCTTGGGGTGGGAGCGCGGGTTGTAGTGCCCCAGGATCTCGACGAAGTCGCCGTCGCGCTTGGCCCGCTGGTCGGCGACCACCACTCGATAGCTGGGCTGGTGGATCTTGCCGGTGCGGCGCAGACGGATTCGAAGCATGCGGGCCCTCCATGTCCGGGCGGTGTGACCACAACTCGGAAGCAACACAAATGCGAATGAACGGCGCTCGTCCCGAGTGGAATCGGGAGGAGCGGCCCGGGCGCCTGGCGGTCCCCCCTGGGGGGTGCGCGCTAGAAGCCCAGCAAACGGCGCAGTCCACCCGCGCCTCGGCCACCGCCGGACATCATCTGCATGAGTTTCTTCGCTTCTCGGTACTGATTCAAGAGGCGATTCACGTCGGCGGCCGTGGTGCCGGAGCCGATGGCGATGCGGCGGCGGCGGGAGCCGTTCAGGATGTCGGGGTTGCGGCGCTCCTGGAGGGTCATCGACTGGATGATGGCCTCCGCCTGCTTGATGAACGCCTCGTTGACGGCGGCAATCTGAGCCTTGTCCTTCAGCTGGGAGAGGCCGGGAATCATGTCCAGCATGCCGGCCATGTTGCCCATCTGCTTGACCTGGCTGAGCTGCTGGAGGAAATCCTCAAGGTCGAACTGGCCGCTGCGCATGCGCTGCGCGACCTGCTCCACCTGCTTGTCGCCCATCTGCTCGCGGGCGCGCTCGACGAGGGTGACGACGTCGCCCATGCCGAGGACGCGGCCGGCGAAGCGATCGGGGTGGAAGTCCTCGAGGGCCTCGAGGCGTTCGCCGGTGGTGATGAACTTGACGGGGAGGCCGGTGACCTCGCGGACGGAGAGGACGGCGCCGCCTCGAGTGTCGGAATCGAGCTTGGTGACGACGATGCCGGTGCCCTCGATGGCCTCGTCGAACTCGCGGGCGATGTTGACCGCCTCCTGGCCCGTCATGGCGTCGACGACGATGAGGACCTCGGTGGGGTCGACCTCGTCGGCGAGGGCGGCGAGCTCGTCCATGAGGTCGTCGTCGAGGGCGACGGCGCCGCGGGTGTCGACGATGACGGCGTTGGCGCCGGTGCGCTCCGCCTCGCGGATGGCGCGCTTGGCGACCTCGGCGGCGGGGGCTTCGGTCTCCTCGAAGTAGACGGGGACATCGATCTGGCGGCCGAGCACCTGCAGCTGCTCGGTGGCGGCGACGCGCTCGAAGTCGGTGGCGACCAGGAGGGGCTTCATGCCCTCCTTCTTGAGTCGCAGGCCGAGGCGGCCGACGAGGGTGGTCTTGCCGGAGCCTTTGATGCCGCAGACGAGGATCTTGGTGAGCCCGGACTTGGCGCGCTCGAGGGGTTTGCTGTCCTTGCCGAGGACGTCGATGAGCTCGTCGTTGACGATCGAGACGATTTGCTGACCGGGGGTGATCGACTTCAGGACCTCGGTGCCGATGGCGCGCTCGCGGACGCGGGCGATGAAGTCGCGGACCACCTTGAAGTTGACGTCGGCTTCGAGCAGGGCGACGCGCACCTCGCGCAGGGCCGCATCGAGGTCGTCCTCGGAGATGCGACCGCGCGAGCCGAGGCGCCGGAAGGTGCCCTGGAGTCGTTCGGAGAGTGCGTCAAGCATCGAGGGGTGAGTGTAGCGGATGGGCCCCTGGGTTCGTCGGGCGGTGCCTCCGGGTGCTCGATGGTCCGTTGGGGTGGGTGCGGCGCGCGCCGACTTGGGTGCTGAGGACCGGTTCCGGAGGGGACGTCCGGTACCGATGCGTCCCCTCGAGGGGTCGGCGTGGTGTGCACCCCACGCCGGTCGAGGCTGGCATCGCGGGCTGCGGCGCTCCTGCAGCCCACCCGTCCTGCGCGAGGGGAGCCTCGGGCACGCTTCGGAGAGCGCGAACGCGGTTGTGGCACGCGGGAGGGCGCGGCGTACGTCATCGGGGAGGGGGTGGGTCCGGGGGTGGTCGCCCCGGGCACCGATGGGAGCCGGGGGCTAGCTGAGGGCCCACCAGCCGAGGGTGCCGCCGACGGCCACGAGAATGACGATCCCGATCAGGACCAGCCCGACGAGCCACAGCTCCTCGCCGAACTCGGAGAGGGCGGCGGTGACGGCGCCGAAGATGACCGCGCCGATGACGAGGC
>CADEHD010000204.1 GCA_902827055.1 uncultured Chloroflexota bacterium
GAGCAGGCCGAGGCGGCGAGCCTGGCCGCGGCCCAGCACCTGCCCGCGGCGGACACGACAGCCGCCACGAACGCAGCCAACACGTGGCTCACGCGGAACCTCGCGACGACCTGCGCGCCGGGCTGCCTCACCTACGGCGACCGCAACGGCGACGGGAAGTACGACCTCGTCACGACGTCCGTCCGACGAGACGCCCCGGCGATCTTCGCGGCCCTGTCCGGCGTGAACTCGGTCAAGGTGAGCGCCTCGGCCACGGCGCTGGTCGGCCCGGTCACCATCGCCAACGTCATGCCGTGGGCCGTGATCCCGCCCGACCCAGACTGCGACACCGCGGGCGAGACGTGCCACGCCGACCTCAATGGCGACGGCGACTACCTCGACGACGGCGACTGCGAGGCCGACTTCACCGTCTGTCCGTGGGGCCTGGACCCCGACCGCATCTACCGGTTCAAGTCGGGCGGCGGCGGCAACACCGGTGTGATCGACGCCTGCGGCAACGGCGCCTCGAATTACGTCGACTGCATCGAGGGTGAATCGATCAGTGGCTTCTTCGAGGAAGGCGCGAACGTCGTCGTGCACCTCCAGGGTGGGAACCTCGGGCAGAACACCGACAACGCCCTGCGCGCGCGCTACGCCGCGGAGTCGCCCACCTGGGCTTGCGACGTCGCCGTCTCGCCCTCGAACGCCACGGGCTACGACCCGGACGGCCGGGCCGACGCGTACGCGAAGTACGGCCCCGGCGGGCCCTCGCCCTGTGCCGACCGCATCGTCCTCATCCCGGTGCTGCGGTCCATGCCGCCCAACGGTGGCGGCAACTCGAACAACGAGGTGCTGGGCGTGGCGGCCTTTGGCCTCGCCGGCTGGAACCGCGTCTCGAACAAGGACTACCACGCCGACGCGACGCACGACTGCCGCTTCGTGAATCCAGCGCCCGCCGGCTCATTCGAGTGCGGCATGGTGTGGGGCTACTTCATGGAGGGGGTCCAGCCACCTGGCTTCCTCCTCCAGCAAATCGGCAGCACGAACAACCCGTTCGCGCCGCTCTTGATCGCGCTCGTCGACTAGGGCTCCGGAGGAGGAACCGATGCAACGAACCATGCCCACCACCCCGAGGATGGCCGACCGGCGCATCCTGCTGATCGCCCTGGCCCTGGGAGCGGTCGCGGCCGGCCTGACGGTCGCCATGCTCGCCTCGACGCCGGCGGCGATGCTCGACGAGGGCGCGCGCTCCGTCGTCGTCACGCGCCGGGCCATCGCGGCCGGGCAGGCGATCACCGCCGATGACGTCGCGCTCCGCGAGCTGCCGATCTCGGCAGTCGTCGCCGACGCGTTCGCCGGCCTGGACCAGGTCGTCGGGCAGAAGGCTCGCTACCCGCTCGCATCGGGCGCGCAGGTGGGAGTCGCCGGCATCGTCGCACCGGTCCAGGTGGAGGCGCTGTCGTTCCAGATCCCGCAGGGCCAGCGCGGCTTCACGATCCCGGTCGAAGAGACGAGGAGTCCCGCCGGCGTCATCGCCCCCGGTGACTTCGTCGACGTGATCGTCGCGGCCCCGGCGAAGTCGCTGGTCGTGCCCGTCTCCGCCGGCCGCCCCGAGTCCACCGCGGTCCTCCAGGGCGCGCTCGGCGATGACGCGGATGCCGAGGCGGTCGTCACGCTGCTCCAGAACGTGCAGGTGCTCTCGGTGCAGCGCACCTACGTCGAGAACGGGGTCACCTACGACCCGTCGGTGCGTGGTGCGTCGCCCGAGGGCAACGTCAACCACGTGACCCTCTCGCTCGCTCCTGACCAGGCGCAGCTCCTCTGGCTCGCCAGCCAGAAGGGGAAGGTCACCCTCACCTTGCGAGCTTTCGGCGACAACCAGGCGAACGAGGCGCTGCGCCCGGTGATCGGTCCCGGCCGCTAGCCCGGACTGATCGCTGGCCATCCAGGAGGGAGGCATCAGATGGCGAACCTGCTTCGCGTCATGATCACAGACGAGGACCCGGACAGCCGAGTCACGGCGCGGCGCGCCATGCAGCGCGCGCAGCTCGAGATCGCGGGTGAAACTGGCTACGGCACGGAGGCGGTGTCCTTCGCCTTGCAGGAGGCGCCCGACTTCATCTTCATCGCCGTCGAGGAGCCGGCCGCGCGTGCGCTCGAGACGGCCGAGGCGCTGGCCAACTCCCTTCCGGACACGCCGATCGTCATCTACTCGAGTGCCCAGACGCCGGATGCGATCCGGCGCGGCATGGTCTTCGGCGCTCGCGACTACCTCGCCAAGCCGCTGAGCGGCGAGCGCGTGCAGGCGACGGTCGAGCGCACGCTCGCCCTCGAAGAGCAGCGCCAGATGCGCAAGGCGGGGCAACTGGTCCGCCTGCAGGGCCGGGGGACGGTGGTCACGGTCGCTGGCGCGAAGGGCGGCGTCGGCAAGAGCGTCGTGAGCGTGAACCTCGCGACGGCGCTCCACCAGGAGACCGGCCGCAGCGTCCTCGTCATCGACGCCGACACGCACTTCGGCGATGTCGCGACGATGCTCGACCTCCCGCAGGAGCCGTCGATCGGCGACCTCCTCCCGAGGCTCGACCATGTGGACCGCGAGGCGGCGCGCGCGTTCGTCCTGCCTCACCACTCCGGTATCGATGTCCTCGCAGGACCCGCCGATGAGCTGAGCGGCTGGGCCGACTTCGGACCGGATGACCTCCGGCGAGTCATCGACCTCTACGCGCAGATCTACGACTTCCTCGTCGTGGACACGTCGGGCGCCTTCGACGCCTGGATGCGCGCCAGCATCGAGAGCGCCGGCCTCACCGTCCTGGTCACCTCCGCCGATGTCTCCAGCATCCGCGACACCGCTCGAGCGGTGAAGCGCATGGACCGCTGGGACGTCGACCCGGACCGCGTCCGCTTCGTCCTGAACCGCAACGGCGCCGCGAACGGCATCTCGGTCGACGAGGCGGCAGCGGCCATCGGGCGCAAGATTTTCTGGGAGATCCCCTTCGACAAGACCGTGCCTGCCTCAGTGCAGGTCGGGCAGCCGGCTGTCCTCTTCGGGGGCAAGTCGGTGGCCGCGCGAGGCATCGTGGGCCTCGCCCGCCGTATCGCCGGAGTCGAGTCACCCTCGGAAGACTCGTCGCTCTGGCGGCGCGTGATGCCGCGCCGGTCGCAGGCACTCGAAAGGAACGCGAGCGCATGAACCTCACCCGAACCCGCCTGAGTGACACGGGGGCCCCGAGCTGGGATCGCCCGCTCGCCGAGCCCGCACTCGAGGACGGCACGAACTACGAGCTCTCCGCCCGAGTCCACCAGCGCCTGGTGCGCGACCTCGACGAGGCGGTCCTCCACCTCCAGGACCGCGACGCGGCCCGCCAGCGAGTCGAGCTCGGAGCTCGCCAGATCGCCGGCGAGCTGGCGCCCGGCCTGCTCGGCGACGCCAAGGAGGAGCTCGTCACCCGCGTCGTCGACGACGTGGTCGGCCTCGGGCCCATCGAGGCACTGCTCCGCGACCGCTCGATCTCCGAGGTAATGGTGAACGGGCCGTCGGAGGTCTACTTCGAGCGCGACGGCCAGCTCTTCGAGAGTGACGTCCGCTTCCGCGACGACGCGCACATCCTCCGCGTCATCGACCGCATCGTCTCCCTGGTCGGCCGCCACGTCGACGAGGCATCGCCCATGGTCGATGCTCGCCTCGCCGACGGCTCCCGCGTCAACATCGTCATCCCGCCGCTCGCACCGCAGAGCCCCGTGATCACGATCCGCCGATTCCTCGGCGACAAGTACACGGCCGCCGATCTCGCGGCGATCGGCACCTTCACTCCCGAGATGGGCCTGCTCATCGAGGCCTGCGTCCGCGCACGGCTGTCGATCGTGGTCTCCGGAGGCACGGGCTCCGGCAAGACCACCCTCCTGAACGCGATGTCCGGCTTCATCCCGAGCAACGAGCGCATCGTGACCATCGAGGACCCGATCGAGCTCAAGCTCCAGCAGCGGCACGTCATCCCGCTCGAGGCGCGCCCGGCCTCCACCGAGGGCCGCGGCGAGGTGACGCAGCGGATGCTGCTGCGCAACGCGCTCCGCATGCGCCCGGACCGCATCATCGTGGGTGAGGTCCGCGGCTCCGAGGCGTTCGACATGCTGCAGGCGATGAACACGGGCCACGATGGCTCGCTCACCACGGTGCACGCGAACTCGCCCCGTGACGCCCTGGCACGCATCGAGAACATGGTGTTGATGGCGGGGCTCGACCTGCCGATTCACGCCATCCGCGAGCAGATGGCCTCCGCCATCCACGTCGTGGTCCAGCTGAATCG
>CADEHD010000205.1:0-1754 GCA_902827055.1 uncultured Chloroflexota bacterium
GGTCCTATCCTCATGTGTCACGTGCAACATGGCTGAGGACGGGGAATGACCTTCTTCCAGCAGCTCAAGGCTGCAGCCCAAACCGAATGGGTCGCGTACACGGAGCACCCATTCACCAATGCCATGGCCGATGGCACGCTGCCACAAGCTGCCTTTCGGCACTATCTCGTGCAGGACTATCTGTTTCTCATCGAATTTGCGCGCGCCTATGCGCTGGCGGTCTACAAGTCCCCGTCGCTTGCCGACATGCGCGAGGCTGCAGACGGAATATCGGCTATCGTCGATGTCGAAATGCAATTGCACGTCAAGCTTTGCGGCGAATGGGGCCTGTCGCCTGACACACTCGAACGTGCGCCCGCCGCGCCCGAGATGCTGGCTTACACACGCTATGTGCTCGATGCCGGGATGCGCGGGGATCTGCTGAGTTTGAAGGTTGCGCTCGCGCCATGCGTCATAGGCTACGCCGAGATCGCCGCGCGGCTCGCACAGAAGCCGGGGGCGCTCGACGCCTCCAACCCGTATCGCGTCTGGATCGGCGAGTATGCGGGCTCCGCCTATCAGGCCATCGCGGCCAAGGCTGTCGCAGCCCTCGACAACCTCAAAAGCCGCTATGCCACGTCCGCGCGACAGGCGGAACTCGTTGCGATATTCAGCGAAGCCACGCGCCTCGAAGCTGAGTTCTGGGAAATGGGATGGCGGATAGGCCGAGAAAAGTGATCATGAACCATAAGAATATGCTGCGCATGCGCGCCACGAGGCCAAGCGGCCCGACGACCAGGGGCTATCGAGTGTGAACATTGCAGAGGTTGGGAAGCCCGCACGAACCCTTGCCTATTTTGGTTGGCTGACCGGCGCCCTGTTCTTTTTCTACGCGTGGGTGGTGCGCGTCGCGCCCAGCGTCATGATCGAGGCGAGGATGGCGATGCCGCTCAGCAGCCGGCCCAGCGTCGGGTTGATGAAGAAGTAACTGATGTCGGTGAACATCCCTGGCCGCCGCCAGGTGCGCTGGCCGCGAATCGAGGGCCAGAACCGCTCCAGGACAGCGAAGCCCACCGCGACGATCACCAGCGCGATGCCGATTTGCAGAATCACGTTCGCCTCCGCAGGACCTGCGCGACTCGAAACGCGCGCCCGCCTACGGTAGTCGCTGCCACGCGTCGTGACGTACGGGGTTCCCCTCGGCGGATCGCCCAGGCTCGACCGGGGGGACAGGCGTCAGCCCGCGGGGACGGCCTCAGGTGCGGACGCTTCGATGGTGAACGAGAACATCTCGAAGACGCCGTTGGCGAGCAGCTTGCGGCACATCGCATCGACGTCGGTGCTCGCCGCGGCCTCGCTGTCCGCCGCGAGCCGCACCTCGATGTGCTTGCCGACGCGCACCGCCTGGACGCCGCCGAAGCCCAGCTCCTTGAGCCCATCGCGAACCGCGAGGCCCTGCGGGTCGTTCACCAGCGGCTTGAGCATCACGTCGATGCGCGCGAGGTACGTCGTGGCCATCGTCATTTCCTCCGTGGGTGCCGTGATCGAGGCGGGTCGCGTCAGGCGCGCGGGCCGGGGAGCTCGAGGCCTGTGAGGCGACGGTACGCCTCGATGTACCGCTCGCTGGTGTTCTGCACCACGTCGGGCGGGAGTGCCGGCGCGGGCGGCTCCTTGTTCCAACCGCTGCTGGTGAGCCAGTCGCGCAGGTACTGCTTGTCGAACGACGGCTGGTCGCGCCCCGGCTGCTGCTGATCGGCGGGCCAGAACCGCGAGGA
>CADEHD010000205.1:1764-4244 GCA_902827055.1 uncultured Chloroflexota bacterium
ACGCGGAGGAGTCGGGCGTGAGCACCTCGTCGATGAGCGTGACCTCGCCGTCGAGCAGGCCGAACTCGAACTTCGTGTCCGCGATGAGGATCCCCCGCTCGCGCGCGACGGTGGCCCCGTACCCGTACAGCGCGAGCGCGCGCAGCTTGAGGACGTTCGCGACATCGACGCCGACCAGCGCCTCGACCTCCTCGAACGTCATCGGCAGGTCGTGTCCAGCGTCGGCCTTCGACGTGGGCGTGAACAGCGGGGCGGGCAACTCCTCGCACTGACGCAGCCCCGGCATCACCTCCAGCGTGGTCGGTGACCCGGCGCGCTGGTAGTCGGCCCAGGCGGACCCTGCGAGGTAGCCGCGCACCACGCACTCGACCTTGATCGGCTCCGCGCGCCGCATCACCATCGAGCGTCCGAAGAACGACTCGTCCGCGTCCACGCCGAGCTCGCGCGCGTTGTCCGCCTCGAGCACCGCGACCATCGCGTTGGGAACCACCGCCGCCGTGCGGCCGAACCAGTAGGCGGAGAGCCGCGTGAGCACCTCGCCCTTGCGCGGAATGCCCGTGGGCATCACCACGTCGAAGGCCGAGATGCGGTCCGTCGCCACGAGCAGCAACCGGTCCCCGGGCAGCTCGTAGATATCGCGCACCTTGCCGGATCGCGGCGCCAGCCCTCCGAGGGCGGACCGCATCATGGGGGCACTCGTCATCGTCTGGCCTCCTGGCTAGCGCGCCGCCCCTGCGGGCTCGCGCGCAGGGAGCAGCCCGATGCGACGGAACGACTCGTCGATGTGGCCCAGGAACACACGATGGTCGAACAGCGCGTCCAGCGCGCTGTCGTCGAGGTGCGCTCGGACCTCGGGGTCCGCGCCGAGCAACGCACGCAGCGGCCGCTCCTCGTCCCACGCCGTCATCGAGTGGCGCTGGACGATCTTGTACGCGTCCTCGCGCTTCAGGCCCGCCTCGATCAGCGCGAGCAGCACCTTCGAGGAGAAGACCAACCCCTGCGTCTGCTCGAGGTTGCGCAGCATGCGCTCCGGGTACACGACGAGCCCGGTCATCACGCCGGTGAAGATGTGCAGCATGTACGAGAGCAGCCCGGTCGCGTCCGGCAGCACGATCCGCTCGGCACCCGAGTGCGAGATGTCCCGCTCGTGCCAGAGCGCGACGTTGTCGAACCCCGCCTGGGCGTAGCCACGAAGGACGCGCGCCAGCCCGCAGACGCGCTCGGTGAGCTCCGGATTGCGCTTGTGCGGCATCGAGGAGGACCCGGTCTGGCCGACCGAGAACGGCTCCTCCGCCTCGCGGATCTCGGTGCGCTGGAGCCCGCGAATCTCGAGCGCGAACTTCTCGAGGGACGCGCCGACCCCGGCCAGCGTCGCGAGGTAGAACGCGTGGCGGTCGCGCTGCAGCACCTGGGTGGTCACCGGTGCCACCGCGAGCCCGACGCGCGCGCACGCGTGCTCCTCCACGGAGGGCGGCACGGTCCCGTGCGTGCCCACCGGACCCGACATCTGCCCCACCGCCACGTGCTGCCGCGTCAGCGCCAGTCGCTCGAGGTGACGGCGCAGCTCATCGACCCACACCGCCAGCTTCAGCCCGAACGTGGTCGGCTCGGCGTGGACGCCGTGCGTCCGCCCGATGCAGACTGTGTCCTTGTGCTCGACCGCGCGCCGGGCGACGACCAGCCGCAACTCCTCGACCTGCTTCACGAGCAGATCGAGGGCAGCCACCATCTGGAGGCTGGTCGCGGTATCCCAGATGTCGTTGCTCGTCACGCCGTAGTGCACCCAGCGCGACTCCTGGCCGAGCGAGTCGGACACCGAGCGCAGGAACGCCGTCATGTCGTGGTGGGTCTCATCGATGTAGCGGAGGATGTCGCCGACATCGATGCGCGCGTGCTGCGCGACCTTGGTCGCGTCCGCCTGCGGGACCACGCCCTCGGCTGCCCACGCCTCCACGAGCGCGATCTCGACATCCAGCCAGCGGGCGAACTTGTACTCGTCCGACCAGATTTCGGTCATCTCCGGGCGGCTGTAGCGAGGGATCACGGGAAGCCTCCTCCCTCGGACTCCCGAGGGCTGGGCGCGGCGGAAGGGACATCGTAATCGACGAACTCATCGCGCACTGGCGCGAACACCTCCACCAGCGTCGTGGCCTCGAGGGCCCGAACGAAGTGGGGCTCGTCCCCCGGGATGAGGTAGGAGGCGCCGGCCTCGAGCTCGCGCGGCTCCTCGTCACCGAATCGCATCGCGACACGGCCGACCGCGACGTAGCCCGCCTGCTCGTGGGGGTGGGTGTGCTCGGGAACCTCGGCGCCGGCTGCCAGCCGGATCTCGACGAGTGTGGCGTTGGCGCCCGAGACCAGCGTGCGCCGCGTGACGCCGGGGAACATCTCCACCGCGGTGATGTCGCCGTAGTGGCGGTGGTGGGGAATGATGCCGGGGCTCATCGAGGAACTCCTCCCGCGATCGGATCCACGCCCAG
>CADEHD010000206.1 GCA_902827055.1 uncultured Chloroflexota bacterium
GGGGGCCGAGGGTGGGGGCCGGGTTGCGCGGGGAGCCGCAGCGCGCGGTGGCCGCGTGCCTCCGGGCCCGACTTCTGCCATGGGCGTGCTTCACGCCGCGACTCGTGTTCGCCTCGATTGCGGGCGTCCTGCTGTTCCTCGGGGCGGCGGCCACGTCACTCGTGATGCAGCCGACGGGCAACGCGAGCGCAGCGTTCCTCGAGCGCCTGGACTCCATCACCAACGCCTCGATTGCCGCCGAAGGGCACCGCGAGGTGTCTCCGGAGGAGCGCGCGCGCATCGAGCGCGAGGCCTTCGAGCTGCTGGACCTCGCGGCGCGCCCCGGGCTCCTGAGCGACATTCCCCCAGCCGAGGCGGACGTCATTCGCGCGCGGCTGATCGATGCCCGCGGCGTGCTCGCCTCCGTGCTTGACGAGGACGTCAGCGAGGCCCGCACGCTGGCCGCGCTCGCCGCCGTGTCCGGCATCCTCGAGAACACCGGCGCGCAGGCTCGGCAGGTCGCGACCACGGTGGTGACGACCCAGCCAGCCGCGCCGACCGCCTCGCCTACCGCGCAGGCGACGCCCACGGCCACCGACACCGCCACGCCGTCCGCAGCGGTGTCGGTGCCGCGCACGACGGCAACGCCGACTCCGACGCGTCCGCCGCAGACGCCGACCGCGACGCCATCCCCAGTTCCGTCGCCGACCCTGGTGCCGACGAACTCGCCGACGCCTCGGCCGACCGTGACGCCGACCGCGACTGTGCCCGCGGTGGTGACGCCGTCGCCTTCCCCGACGCCCACGGTGGTGCGACCGGCCTTGAGTCCGACCGTTGCTCCCACCGAGCCGCCCACGCAGAAGCCCTCGCCGGCGGAGGCCTCAGCGCGCAGCGCAGCGCTCGCCAAGGCGCAGTCGCGCTGCTCGAAGGTGGTGGACCGCGCCTCGCTCACGGCCTGCTTCGAGGCGGGCGCCGCCGCGCAGGAGGCGTGCCCCGTGTCGGACCCGACGTGCCTTGCCGTGCTCGAGGGCATCGTGAAGATGGCCGAAGAGCGCCTCGAGCGCATGCGCGAGGGCTGCCGGCGTCTGAGCGGGAGCCGTGCTCGCGCCGCCTGTGAGGAGGCCACACGCCTCGATCTGAAGCGCTCGCCGTTCGCCATCGACAGCGACGGCACCCCGGACGACGACGCGCCCCAGTCGCCTACCGCCTCGGGCGGCGGGCGCAGCGGCCGGCCCGACTAGCAAACCGTGCTGCGATCCGCCAAGCTGGACGGGTTCCTTGACCGTAATCTTGTCCGAAACGAGTCGCCTACGAGTGCGCAAGCATCACAGCAGGACGCTGCGCGTGCTGACGCCCAGCGGACGGTGGCCCTCGTCGAGGCGGCTCGGCAGGGGGACCACCATGCCTTCGAGACGCTCTACCGCGAGCGCGTGCCGAACGTCGCGCGCTACGTCGGCGCGCTGCTCTCGCATCGTGACGTCGTTGAGGACGTAGTCGCGCAGACCTTCCTGCTGGCGTGGCGAGACCTGCCGCGCCTCCGCGAGGCGAACCGCTTCGATGCGTGGCTGTTTCGCATTGCCCGCAACCAGGCCATCACCGCCGGACGGCGCCGCGTCGTGACCGCGCCCCTCGAGGTGGTGGAGGCGGCCGCCGACGAGGACTCCACGCGCCCCGGCCTGCGCCTGGAGCAGGAGGCGGCTCGCGAGGAGGTGCAGCGCGCCCTGCAGCGCCTCCCCAGCGAACAACGCGACGTGCTCCTCCTGCGGTTCGTGAATGAGCTGGCGCACCGCGAGGTGGCCGAGCAGATGGGGCGCACCGAGCAGGCAACGCGCGCCCTCCAGTACCGTGCGCTCCTCAACCTCAAGGGGCTGCTCGAGAAGGTGCGCGGCTAGCCGAGCCGTTCGCCTGCCCCGGCATCGGCTACGGTGATCGGGTGTCGTTGTTGGCGCCGCTGCGCGGTGCCCGGAGCCCTCGAGGTCCACATGCCTGCTCTGCTTCGATACGTGCTGACGCTGCCCGAGCGGCTCGTGCGCGCGACGGCGGCCGGCGGCGGCGGTGCGATCTCGGAGAGCGCGCGGCTGCTGCTGCCGCGGCTCGTGCGGCGCTCGAAGCTCTACGACGTGACGGCGGGGGCCGCGCTGCGCCTCGCGATTGAGCTTGTGGGAGGCGTGGCCCCGCCGCTGCCCGACCCCGAGGCCGAGCCGCAACTCGAGGCAGGGCGGCTGGCGGTGAAGAAGGCCGCCGGCAACGTCGTCGAGATCGGGAGCATCGCGGCCTTCGGGTTTTCGCCGCTCTGGCTGCTCGCCGGCGCCGCCGATGTCCTCAACGGCACTCGTGTCTACCTCCGCACGCTGGAGGACGAACTGGCGGCGGCCGGGCTGCTCCCGCCGGGCGTTGAGTTCAGCTCGGTGGACCAGCTCATCGGGGCGCTGGAGGGCACGGCGGGCGGTACCGCCGACATGATGGACCTGCCCCCGCTCGAGTTGAGCGAACTGCGGCGTTCACTCCAGGAGCTCCGCGCCGACGCGGCGTCGCTCCCCGGTCCGGCGGAGCTGGCGCGCCTGTTCACGGGGCTCGTGCGCGCCGCAAACGCCGAGCATCGCTCGCTCCTGGAGGTATCCAGCGGCGTCGGGCTCGCGTTCCTGTCGTCGGCGCGCAACGTCGGGCGCCGCCACCTCGTGGCCCCCTATCGCGAGGACTGGGCACCGCTGGCGCGCGAAGGGTTCGGCGCGTACGCGTCACGCGTGTCGCGGCCGTACCGGGAGGCGCTCACCAGCCATTTCGATCCCGGACGGGAGACGTTCACGGCGCACCTGCCGGAGCACGCACGGCACGCCCTCGAATGGGCACGTGGCCGGACGCGCGCGCTTCTCGGGCGGCGGCCGCCTGCGGGGCGCTGAGGCGCGGCGCCCCGAGCCCGCCCGCTGTCGGTGGTTCCTGGGGCGCTAGCGGGCTCCCGCAGTGCTCACCTCGGAGGGGCCTCCGGGTGCCGCGATCGTGGCGAGCGCGGTGTCGGTGCGCGTCGGTGGGGGCGGCTTCTTCGCCAGCAGGAAGAAGACCGAGCCCAGCCCCGCGAGCACCGCGAGGACCGTGAACCCCATCTGGTAGTTCCCGGTGCGGTCCGCGAGGAACCCGGCGATCAGCGGCCCGGCGCTGCTGCCGAACGCGACGATCAGCGACGACACGCCCATGATCTTGCCGAAGCTCGCAGTGCCGAAGTAGTCCGCGCGGATGGCCTGCATGAGTGGGCCTCGAGCGCCCCACGCCCAGCCGTGGAGGAACGCGAACGCCATCACCATGCCCACGTTCACCGCGAAGGCGAGCGACAGGATGCCGACGCAGTGCATCGCCATGCAGACGGTCGCGATGATGCGCTTGTCGAATCGGTCGCCGAGGAAGCCGCCACTCAGCTGGCCGACGATCTGCCAGAACGTGAGGGCGGGGAGGACCAGCCCGGCCGTCGCGAGCGAGTAGCCCAGGTTCTCGGTGAGGTGGATCAGGGCGTGTGCCATCACGGCGGAGACGATGAGGAGCGCCGCCGCGTGGCCCAGGGAGATGTACCAGAACGCCCCGGTGCGCAGGGCCTGCTTTGTTGTGAAGTCCTCCGAGCCGTCGGCGGCGACCGCGAATCGCGAGCCGTGTGCGCCGTGCCCGCCAACCGTACCGGTCGCGCTCGACCCGAACGGGATGCCATCGGGCGTCTCGCCGTGTTGATCGGGGCGGTTGCGAATCATGAAGGCCAGGGGGATGCCGAGCGTCCAGATCAGGATCCCGGAGCCGAAGGCGGTGGCCTGCCAGCCGAAGCGCTCCATCGAGGCGATCGTGATCGGGACGATGAACCCGGAGGCTGCGAACCCCATCTGGGCGATTGCCATCGCCTTCGAGCGGTGGCGGCTGAACCAGTTCACCAGCGCGACGGTGATCGACAGGAAGCCACCGAGCGTCGCACCGAGGGCCACAAGGAAGTACGTGACGTAGAACATCCCCAGCGAGCTGGTGAACGAGAACAGAATCATCGCCGCGCCCATGAGGGCGATCCCGCCGATCATCACGCGCCGTGGCCCGTAGCGATCGAGCAGCCAGCCCTCCACGGGACCGAGCATGCCCGACTCGATTCGGGAGAGTGCGAGGGCACCCGAGAGTGCGCCTCGACTCCACCCGAAGTCCTCGCGCAGGACCGCCATGTACGCGCCCTGGGCCTGGTTGCACAGCATCCCGGTGACGGCCTACACGCCGGCGCTGGCTGCGCCGATCCACCGAC
>CADEHD010000207.1 GCA_902827055.1 uncultured Chloroflexota bacterium
CGCATCCGCGGAGGGCGGCTCCGCACGACCATCCTCGTGGGCGTCGCGGCCACGGCCGCGACCTGCATGGTGCTGGCGTGGGCGGGCAGTCCGATGGCGTTCATCGCCGCCTTTGCCTTCCTCGCGCTGCTGCAGGCGACGATGGTGCCGGCAACCAACGCGGTCATCGCCGCCAACGTCGCGCGCGAGCAGCGAGGGACCGCCTTTGGCGTCGCGGGGAGTGCGCAGGCGCTGTCGTTCCTCATTGGTCCGATGGCCGCCGCGGCGTTCGCGGCGACCTCCCTGAGCGTGGGCTACGGGCTCCTCGGCGGGGTGCTGCTGCTCCTCGCGGCCGTGCTCTACGCCACGCTCCGCGAGCCCGCGACCGCCTGAGTCGCCCCTCGGACGGCACGCGCTAGACTCAGCCGCGCACCGAGGAGGTCCCATGAGCTTCGAGTTCATTCGCTACGAGACGGACGGTCCGATCGCGACCATCACGCTGGACCGCCCCGAGTACCGCAACGCGCAGAGCCACCCCCTGCTGCAGGAAGTCGACGACGCGTTCACCCTCGCCGAGCGGGACGACGACGTCCGCGTCGTGATCGTGCGCGGCTCGGGCGGCAACTTCTCGGCGGGCCACGACCTGGGGACGCCGCAGAACGCCGCGGCGCGCGAGGCACGAGAGACGATGCCCGGCATCGACCGCTACAACGACTTCAAGAAGTACAACCTCGACCTCCTGCTCCGCTGGCGGAACTTCCCCAAGCCGACGATCGCGATGGTCGAGGGCTACTGCATCTACGCCGGCTGGATGCTCGCCGGGTGCCTCGACCTGGTCTTCGCGGCGAACAACGCGACGTTCCTCGCGGGCGTCATCGAGTACATGTCCGTCCCCTGGGACATCGGCGTGAAGCGCGCGAAGGAGCTGGTTTTCGAAAGCCGCTTCATCAGCGCGCAGGAGGCGGCGGACTTCGGCTTCGTAAACCGAGTGCTCGCGCCGGAGGACCTCGAGCGGGAGACGTACGCCTACGCGCGCCGGGTGGCGGAGAACAACCCCGTCTTCGTGCGCGTCGCGAAGGGGATGATGAACAAGGCGCAGGATATCCAGGGCTACTCGAACCACCTCGAGGACGCGCTGGGCGACTACCTGATGATGAGCCTCCTCGGCGGATCGCCCATGGCCGAGGGCGTGCGGCGGCTGGCCTCGGTCGACCTCGCCGTGCGCCATCGCCGAGGCGACCGCTTCGGCCTCACGCCCCCCGAGTCCCCCGCCGCGTCCTGACGCGCAGGCCTCGGACGCCTCGCGCGCCCGCACCCACGACCCACCTGCCACCCTGATTGAGGTGCATCGATGACTGAGCTCCCACGGCGCGTCCTCGGACGGACGGGCCTCGACGTGACCACCCTCGGCTACGGCGCGATGGAGCTGCGCTCGCTCGACGACGCGGCCGCCGAGGCCATCCTCAACGCCGTGCTCGACGCGGGCATCAACTTCATCGACACGTCCATCGACTACGGGCGCAGCGAGGAGCTCATCGGGCGACTCATCGCCGGGCGTCGCAACGAGTACTTCCTCGCCTCGAAGTGCGGATGCGTCCCGGACGCGACCGGCGGTGAGCACGTCCACACCGCCGAGAACATCCGCACCGGCGTGGAGCGCTCCCTGCGCCTGCTCCAGACCGACCACCTCGACCTCGTCCAGTTCCACCGCAGCATCACCGAGACGGAGTTCAACGAGCACGGCGCGCTCGCTGAGGCGCTGCGACTTCGCGATGAGGGCAAGGTCCGCTTCGTCGGCGTCTCCGCGACGCTCCCGCACATGACCGAGCAGATCGCGATTGGCACGTTCGACGCGTTCCAGGTGCCGTACTCCGCACTGCAGCGCGACCACGAGGACGTGATCGCGCAGGCATCGGAGGCCGGAGCCGGGATCATCGTGCGCGGCGGCGTCGCCCGCGGTGCCCCCACCGACTGGCAGGGGCGGCGCTACTACATGCTCGCGTCCGACACGATGCAGGACCGGTGGGAGGCCGCCCGGCTCGACGAGCTGCTGACGGACGGCATGACGCGCATGGAGTTCATGCTGCGGTTCACGCTCTCGCACCCGCACCTCGACACGACCATCGTGGGTACGAAGAGCGTGGAGCACCTCGCGAGCAACATCGAGGCGGCGCTCAAGGGACCGCTTGCCGACGACCTCCTGGCCGAAGCGAAGCGTCGACTCGCGGACGCCGGGTCCGCCCCGGAATCCGCCTGAGCTCGACACGCCCGAGCGCGGCTAGTCCCCGCGCTCGCGGCTCTCCGCGCGAAAGAACACGACGCCGAAGACGACGAGACCCATGACCCCGGCCACGAGGAGCACGACGGCAAGAGCGCTGAGCGACATTCCGCCAGCCTAGCGAGCCTCCGCGCGGGCGGCCATTCGCGACAGGTATCGGCCGCCCTCCATCGTTACGTCAATCGCGACGCGCCCGACCATCGAGCCGCTCTGTCGTCCCGGTCGCCAGTCATCAGGGAAACCCCGCCGCGGCCTCGCGCTGACCCACCTACCATCCGAGGCATGGTCACCGGAGCCCCACCCGCCCCCGACGTCCCCCCTCCCGGAGGCGGCGCGATGCGCGCCAGCACGGACGCCCTCGAGGGGTTGGCGCGGCGACCGTGGCTGGCGCCGAGCACCATCGTTGCCGTCGCGATCGCCCTCGGATGGCTCGCCTTCCAGCTCGGACCGTACCTGGGCGAGGCCCCCGACCTCGACGCCATGGTGTCGCTCCGCGAGGCGATCGTGTTCCACCGCGAGGGGCTTGACGGCCTTATCGCCGACCGGGTCGGCACCGGCGTCCACCCGCCGCTCGCCGATGTCCTGAGCGCCCTCGCCTTCGCCGTCTTCGGCGAAGACCCGCGCTCGCAACAGCTGCTCGCGATCCCCCTGTTCGCCGTGCTTGCGGCGGCCACCGAGCGCCTGCTCGCCCCCTGGCTGCCGAGCCGGCAACGCATCGCGGCCGCGTTCGCCGTCGCGATCTGTCCGGCGCTGGGGATCGTGATCGCGCTCGTCGCCCGCGAGGGCATCGTGCTGCCGGTGCTTGCGACGGCGCTCGCCATCGCCCTCGCGCCGCCCGCGATGAACGACCGGCGGCTGGTCCTCCTCGGCGCCGTGCTCGCGCTGCTGCCGCTGACCAAGGAAACGACCCTCGTGCTCATCCCGCCGTTCGTGCTGCTCGGGGCCTACGACGGCGACACGCTCAGCGAGCGGGTACGGCGCGCCGTCCTCGTGGCCGCCCTTCCGGCCGTCGCGATGCTCGGCTGGCGCCTCGTCCTCGACCTCGAGGGCGGAGGCGCATGGCAGTCGTGGATCTTCTCGCCGCAGGCCTCGGCAGGTCCGTACGTCGTCGCGCTCCGCGCGATGCTGGGCCTCGAGGACCTGCTCTACCTGCGCCAGAACCTCGCCAACGCATTCATCGTGAACTGGCTCTGGGTGCCGTCGGGCCTCGCAGTCGCCACCCTCGGCCTGGTCCTCGTGCGCCCCGCAGCGCCGTCGCACCAGCGCGCGATCGTGTTCCTTGCGAGCCTGGCGGTCGTCGCGGCGTGGACCACCCTCGCGTTCCCCACCTACACCGTCCCGCGGTACGCGACGCCGGTCATCCTCTGCACCACGCTGATCGCGCTCATCGGCGTGCCGCTGTGGCCGCAGCGCTGGCAGACTGGAGTGCTGGGCGTCGTCATCGTTGCGTTCGTTCTCGGCGCGTGGTCCCCGACGGACCCCATCTCGCGCACGATCTGGGGCACCACCAGCGTGGGCGGGGAGAGCTTCTACGACACCACCGAGCGCCAGCGCGGGCCGGACCGCGTCGTGTTCAACTTCGCCGTGTTGCGCGCCTCCGAGCGGATGAACGCCCGCCTGCGGCACGTGTTCGCTTCCGACGTCACCCTCGTAACCGGCGACTGCAACGCCCTCAAGTTCGGCGAGAAGCTCTTCTCGGTGGGCTTCCAGCCGTCCGTGTTCGACCGCACGATCCCCCGCGCGCGACCACTGTCGTGCGTGCCCATCAGCGAGCTGCCTCCGGGCGCCGCGGAGGGCCCCGACCGCATCGGCCTGGTCCGTACCACCGAGGATGCAGCCGCGAAGCGGCCGCTCGCGGTCTCCGGACCCGCGATCGTCGTGATCCACTGAGGCAGCGGCGCCGGGAGCACGCGCACGGGGGCAGAGCACGCGCGCGGACCTCGGGAGATCCCCGATGCGATGGCCTCGACCGC
>CADEHD010000208.1 GCA_902827055.1 uncultured Chloroflexota bacterium
TGATTTCCAGGTCATCCAGCTGGCGGGCCGCTGGGACACGGAGCACCTCTTCCGCGTCTCCAACCGCTACCGCGCCGCCGCGCAGGGCGAAGAGGCGGTGGTGCCGTTGGTCCTCGAGGACGGCCGGGCGGTCCTCGTGAATCGCGGCTGGTACCCGCTCGACCAGCGTGACCGCGTGCTCGCCGACCTGCGCGCCCAGGCGCGAGGGGACGTGCGCGGCCTGACGAGGCTCCGCCCGGACCTCAGCGGTGGCCCGCTCCAGAACGGGACCTGGTCGAGGTTCGACGCTGTCTCGATGGCGAGGACGCTCCCCTACCCCTCGACGGACTGGGTGCTGGTGGAGGGCGATGTTATCCCGGAGCCGCCGAGCACGCCGCCCACCGTGGTGCCCGCGACCGGCTGGGCGCCCTTCCGAAGCGACGTGCCGCACCTGGAGTACGCGCTCACGTGGTGGGGACTCTCGCTCGTGCTGCCCGTCTTCGTGGCGGCGCGCGTACTGACCGAACGGGCCGGGCGCCGCCGAGCAGCCTCCACCACATCGCTATGATCGTCGCGAGGTCTGGAGGCGCCACATGGTCGGAAAGTTCGTCGACATGCTCACGGGCTCGGGCGGTAAGGCCGTCGATCCGGTCTGCGGGATGAGCGTCGATACGCGCAACCCCGGGGGCGGCAGCTACGAGTACAACGGCACGACCTACTACTTCTGCGGTCGCGGCTGCTACCTCGAGTTCACCGAGGACCCCGAGGGGTACCTGTCCGGCAAGAAGAAGATGGAAATGTAGTCGCGCGGCACGGGCCGTCCGCTGGTCGCCCGCCGCGTCGCGTGGCACGCCCTCGATCACGCGTGGGAGGTCGAGGACCGCGCCCTGACCTGAACGCCCGCGGGCGACCGGAATGCGACGAGGGGGCCGCGTGGCCCCCTCGTGCGCGTGCCTGGGCCGCCGCGGCGGCGTGACGCTAGCTACCGGACTTGATGTTCTCGGCGTGCTCTGCCAGGTGGCTGGCGGCGTCCGCGAGGACAGCCTCGAGCGTCTTGCCGCCGGCGGCCTTCGAGAGGTCGCGGTCCTCGGCCCAGCTGAAGCGCTTGTCCACCTCGGCACCCACCTTGGCGAGGGCGGCCGCGGCGTCAGCCGCGGAGGCGAACGACGTCTCGACGGCAGCCGGCGGGTTCCCACCGAGGATGGCGGAAGCCTGCCCGCCGAAGCGGACATCGGCGCCGATGGCGTGCTCGGCGTTCTGGCGGGGGCTCCAGGCGTCGCCACCGGGGGACGCGTCCCACTTCGCGGCAGCCGCCTCGATCGCCGCGATCAGGGCCTGTCGGTTCTTCGTAACGGTCTCGCGCATTTCCTTAGCGGATGCCATATCCAACCTCTCCAACCGTGCCTCAGACTTGCTGTGTTCGGCGATGGCCCGCAGAACCGTGTCCCGGGAGGCGCCGCATCCGGCGCGTAATCTACTCCAACCCGAGCGGCTTGCGGAGCCCCCCAGACACGAATCTGGACGCGGTGCCCGTTGAAGGTCGCTGGGTTAGACTCTTCCACCAGCGTCATGAGCGCTGACGTCCCTCCTTCGGCGCCGACTGCTGAACACGGAGCCCCCGATGATGACCTCGCCAGCTGCGCCGGGCACTCCGGCGCGTGATGTCCTGACCCAGGTCGAGGCGACGGCGCGCGCCGCCAACGTCTCGAGCGTGACGTACGCCATCGACCTGTCGCTCACCCGCGGCGCCGCGACCTACGAGGGCGACGTCACCCTCGAGTTCGACCTCGCGGGGCCGGATGGCGTCTTCCTCGACTTCCGCGGCAAGACCATCCGGACGCTCGAGGTGAACGGCGCGGCCGTCAGCGCGCCTACCTGGAGCGGATACCGCCTCGAGCTTCCCGCGGGCAGCATGCGGGTCGGGCGCAACGCGGTGCGCGTCGCCTACGAGAACGAGTACGACCACACGGGAGACGGCCTGCACCAGTTCGTCGACCCCGAGGACGGCGAGGAGTACCTCTACACCAACTTCGAGCCGTACGAGAGCCACCGCCTCTTCCCGAACTTCGACCAGCCCGACATCAAGGCGCGCTACACCCTGACCGTGACCACCCCGGCCGAGTGGGAGCTCATCACCAACTCCGCCGAGGCGTCGCGCGAGACCCTCGACGACGGTCGGATCCGTCATCGCTACCAGCAGACGCAGCCGTTCTCGACGTACCTCTTCGCGATGATCGCCGGGCCGTACCACGTCTTCCGCGACGAGCATCGGGGCGTCGCCCTCGGGTTCTTCTCGCGCAAGTCGCTGGTGCGCCACGTCGATACGGACGAGCTCTTCGAGGTCACCAAGCAGGGCCTCGACTTCTACGCGAGCTTCTTCGACTACCCGTACCCCTTCGGCAAGTACGACCAGGTCTTCGTCCCGGAGTTCAACGCCGGGGCGATGGAGAACGTCGCCGCCGTGACGCACTCGGAGCGACTGGTCTTCCGCGACCCGCCGACCGACAACCAGCGGCTCGGGCGCGCCGAGGTGCTCCTCCACGAGATGGCGCACATGTGGTTCGGCAACCTGGTCACGATGCGCTGGTGGAACGACCTCTGGCTGAACGAGTCGTTCGCGACCTACATGGCGTACCTCTCCCTCACCGAGGCGACGCGGTTCACCACCGCGTGGCAGGCGTTCAACGCCGGGATGAAGAACTGGGCCTACCGCCAGGACCAGCTGATCACCACCCACCCGATCGCCGGCGAGGTGCCCGACACCGAGGCGACGTTCCTCAACTTCGATGGCATCACCTACGGCAAGGGTGCCGCGGTCATCAAGCAGCTGGTCGCGGCGATGGGGATGGAGGGCTTCCGCGAGGGCATGCGGCGCTACTTCAAGCGCCACGAGTTCTCGAACACCACGCTCTCGCAGTTCCTCGACGCGCTCTCCGAGGGCGTGGGGCGCGACCTCCACGAGTGGGCGCGCGCCTGGCTCGAGACGCCATCGTTGAACACGGTGCAGGCGACCTGGGAGAGCGACGGCGAACGCATCTCGGCGCTGGGGTTGTCGCAGGTGGCGCCCGATGGCTACCCGACGCTTCGTCCGCACCACCTCGAGGTTGCGCTGCTGCGCGACACGGGCAGCGGCGCGCCAACCATCGAGGCGATCCCGGTCGACCTCGTCGGCGCGAGCGTCGACGTCAGCGCGGCGCTCGGGAAGCCCACCCCGAGCATGGTGTTCCCCAACCACAACGACCACGGCTTCGTGAAGGTCGCGCTCGATGAGGTGTCGCTCGCCTGGGTACGCGCGCACATCGACCGCATCGATGACGCGCTGCTGCGCCAGCTGATCTGGCAGACCCTGTGGAACATGGTCCGCGACCAGCAGCTGAAGTCGACGGACTACCTCGAGCTGGTGGGCGCGAAAGTCGCCACCGAGCAGGACCAGGAGCTCATCGAGACCATCCTCTCGACGGCCACCGCGACCATCGCCCGCTACGTGCCGGAGGAGCAGCGGACCGCCTCGGCGCACCGCTTCTTCGAGGAGGCGTGGCGCGCGCTGCAGGCCGCGCCGCCGGGCGACCTCCAGATCATCTGGGCGCGCGCCCTCATCGGCAGCGCGATCACCCACGACGACATCCGGCACCTGGGCAAGCTGGTCGATGGCGCCCTCGCCGTACCGGGCCTGACCATCGACCAGGACATGCGCTGGTCGATCGCGGCGAGCTACGTCGCGTACGGCCTCGAGGGCGCCTCGGAGCGCGTGGCCGCCGAACGCGAGCGAGACCCCTCGGACCGCGGCCAGCGCGCGGTGCTCCGCTGCGAGACGTCGGCGCCGGACGCCGCCGTGAAGGCCGAGGCCTGGCGGCGCTACCACGAGGAGGGGTACGGCTCGCTGCACCTCACCTCGGCGGCAATGGGCGGCTTCCACTGGTTCGTCCAGCGCGACCTGCTCACGCCGTATGTCGACCAGTTCTTCGAGCGCGTGCGCGGGGTGTTCCAGACGCGCGAGGTGGAGTTCGCACGGTCGTACTTCGGGGGGCTCTTCCCTGGGCGGGTCGAGCGCGCGATCCTCGACCGCGCCAATGCCCTCATCGCCGAGCTCGGCGATGACGAGGTGCGTCTGCGCCGCCAGCTCCTCGAGGCCTGCGACGACCTCGAGCGGGCGATCAAGTGCCGGGAGTTTGCAGCATCGTGAGCACCTCAGTCGAACCGGGCGAGCCTCGGCGCAGCGCGCTCGCGCAGACCCTGAAGCCCCAG